>CAZCYK010000032.1:0-7327 GCA_964502975.1 uncultured Gammaproteobacteria bacterium
CCTTAAAAATCATACATAAAGATCAAGAATTCTTTGTCGGTGACACCGTCAGAGTGAATTATAAAATTAAAGAAAAAGATAAAGAACGTCTTCAAGCTTTTGACGGACTTATTATGGCCATTCAGGGAACTGGTGAAAATAAAAACTTTATTGTTCAAAAACATGCGAGTGATTCGGTTAATGTTGAAAGAATTTTTCCTCTAAATTCACCCTGGATAGACAGTATCAAAAAACTTCGTTCGCCAAAAGTAAAAATTCGACGTTCAAAACTCTATTATCTTCGTAACCCAAAAGCCAAAACTATATAAAATAGTCTAGAGTTTCCCTCATTTACAAAATTTAAGTTTTTGGCCTTAAACTTAGATATTAGATATTAGACATTTGAAATTAATATTTGGGTCTTTAGCTCAGTGGTAGAGCAGTTGCCTTTTAAGCAATTGGTCGCGGGTCCGAGTCCCGCAGGACCCACCAAATTTATTGATAATTTATCTACCCATTCCTTGTTATAATCAAACCATGGAACAAGGAGAATCATCGGCGCCACAATTCATCAGAGATTTTTCCAAAAAACATTCTCCAGATGAATATCAACAAACAGTCACCGCAATTGAAGAAAAACGTCGAGAATTCCATCAAAACAAAAAAGATAGATTAGAAAAACAAAGCACCCTAACAGACTCTACCATCCAACGTGAACAGTCTCTAAATGAAACTCTAACAGAACTTCATGCCCTACGAAATCGTATCAACCAACTATCTAATTCCCGATTTAATAGACTTATTCACCATTTTTCAATCAAAAATGATCAAAAAGATACCGATATTATCCAAGGAAAATATCAAGAATTAACTGACCAACAAGAATTAGAAACAAACGAACAACAAACCACAACTGATGAAATTAATAATCCTCCAGAAATTCAACAAGCTAAAGATTTGTTGGGTAAGTTTTATCAAAGTCAAAAAGAAAAATGGGCTAATAGCGATTATTCCACAGAAGACATTAAAAAGTATTTTAGCGAAGAACACCTATCATCACTTTCTTTGTCTGACTATATAACTTTACTAAAAAGATTTCCCTCAGAAATGGTTACCCATGTCACTAGGCAAGGTATTAGGGATCACCTTGGGATGTCTTTTTATCACAATACAGGTGCAAATGAATATTCAGATGGTTTTATGAAAATAATTAAAGATGGTAGATTACGATCTCCCCTAGGAATTCATCTCATAGAAAAAGAAAATAAAAAAACCATTGCCGCCTTTCTTGAGCTTGATAAATTTTCAAGTGAAAAAGAGGCTCTAGAAGATTTATCAAGACTTACTAATAATGAAAAACAAGGGGAACCAGGTACTTATGTCGACCGAATGGCCATCCATTTTGCCACTGAAGAAGTAGCAAATCATTACTACGGTTCTGAAACAGGAAATGAAATCTTTTTCGCTTACCCTTCTGCTCTTATTGCGTCACAATATTTTTTTAGTGGTCAATTAAATAAAAGTGGTGGAGGTAATCACAACGATCAATGGGTTTGGGCTAACGAAGAACGAGGCATTAATATTAATAGCGGAATAATATTTATTCCTGCAGAAGTTCAAGTTGATAAAAAGACTGGTTCTCGATATCAACTTGACGAAAACAATAATCCAACCAAAAATTCTGAATATTATTCTCTATTTAGAAGATTAATTGACTCACCTAATTTTAATAAATTTGCCCATGAAGTTTTGGAAATAACGGGTAAATTAGACCAAAATATTAGTTCTGTTGAATTTTTATTACGCAATCAAGTATTAATAAGAAGATTAGAACCATATCGTCAAAAATTAGAACAACAGTTTGGTATCAAAGACAAACGACTCCAAGACTCTATCCTTGATTATGAAAATTTATTTAATATCGTTAATAATAAACAAATAGAAGACAAAGAAGAAAACAATCCTTTTTCTAATGTTGATACTTTAATTTATAATGCCTTAAGAAGTAAGGGAATTTTATTTCAAGAATCTAAAGATACTATTCAATCTAAAGATTTTTGGGAAAATTATTTCAATCAAAATCCCAATAAACGACCTTCAAAAATTATCTATTACCAAGATCAAGACCCGACATTAGCCCTTCAACAATGGAAACAAAAAAACGGTCTCACTAAAAAAGCCCCAAATTCTTCTCTTGACTTTGAAGAACATAAAATTGATCCTTCCAGTCAACAACTACAAGCTGGACGTAATCGTTTTTATTCATTAGCAAAAGAAACAATCATAGAGTATTTTGCCCAAAAAGATACAATTTCTTAAGTAAATCCATATGTCACTATACGGTTTAATCTTAGGCATTAGTTTTGTCATTGGTATCAATTATTTTTATTCCCACAACAAAATCATTGTAAAAAACAAAGAAAGTTTCTTTATTTTTTCTACCTTAATTTGGGGTATTATTGGTGCTCGTGTTTACGGTATTGTTGCTTCTTGGAATTATTTTTCTCAAAATCCGCTTCAAATATTAAATCTTAGGGGTGGGGGATTGGGTATATTTGGCGGAATTCTAGGAGGAATTATTTTTATTTATATTTTTTCTAAAAAAAATAAAATTAAGTTTTTAGACATCTCTAATTTACTTGTTCCTATAATTCCACTATGCCAAAGTATTGGTCGATGGGGAAATTATTTTAATCACGAAATTTATGGAGTTAACAATCTACCAATCTGGTTTTATGAATCAATTTTATTATTTATTTTATTTTTAATTTTTAAAAAAACCAAAAACCATCAAACAGGTATTTATTTAATTTACTACGGAGTAATCAGGTTCATTTTAGAATTTATTCGAACTGACACAATTTCACTTGGATTTTTTAGTTTAGCTCAAATCTTAAGTCTATTATTTATATCCATTGGCCTTATAATTATAAGATATGAAAATACTCATCATTAACCCCGGATCAACCACCACAAAAATTGCCCTATATGAAACCAAAAATCTCTTGTTTGAGGAAAAAATTGACCATGCCAAAGATTCTATTTTTCAAGAGAAATTTTGTAAACCAGGAAACATATTAGATCAATTAGATTATCGTCTTAATCAAATTCAAAAAATATTAACAGATAATAATGTCAACCAAATAGATGGAGTTGTCGGTAGGGGAGGAATGCTTCCTCCGATTACTTCAGGCACTTATATTGTCAACGACAAAATGGTTGACGATTTAAATCACCGACCACTTGCCAACCACGCTTCAAATCTCGGAGCTCCACTTGCTCTTTCTATTGCCAAAAAATTTAATATACCTCAAAACGCCTATATAACCGACCCTGTTACCACCGATGAAATTGAAAATAAACACAAAATTACTGGCATCTCTGAAATCAAGCGCTATGCCGCTTGGCATGCTCTCAATCAAAAAGCTGTTTCACGAGAATACGCCACCAATATAAATAAGAAATATGAAGATTTAAATTTGATTGTCGCTCACTTGGGTGGAGGCGCCTCTTTTGGAGCACACAAAAAAGGTAAAACCATCAATGTTGTTAACGCCCTGTCTGGTGAAGGCCCATTTACTCCAGAAAGATCAGGAACAATTCCTGCTCAAAATTTAATTGATCTTTGTTTTTCTGGCAAATACACTCAAGAACAACTAAATTATCTTATTGCCGGAGGTGGAGGCTTATTTAGTCTTTTAAAAACAAAAAATGTATTTGAACTTAGACAAAATTATGATTCATTACCTCAAGACACCAAAGATATCCTTGATGAAATGATTACCGGTTTTTCTCGTGCAATCTGCCAACTAATTCCAGATTTTACCGGTGAAAAAATAGATCAAATTATTATCACCGGAGGGTTAGCCCAATGGCCACTAATTACCGACAAAATCAAACAAGATTTAAGCCATCTAGGCATTGGTATCACTATTATCCCTGGAGAAAAAGAAATGGACGCACTCCGCGATGGGGCTATTCGAGTTTTAAATAACCAAGAAACAGCTAAAGAATATAAATAGTTACCACTTACCACACAATCGGCTCTTTGCCGCTAAAAATTAAATAAGCATTTGTTTGTGAAAACGGTTTAGAACCAAAAAAACCACTGTAAGCTGATAGCGGTGAAGGATGTGCCGATTTAATTACCAAGTGTTTATTTTCATCAATAATGATTTCATCCTGAGCTTGCCGAAGGACTTTTTTTTGAGCGTAACTTCCCCATAAAATAAAAACCAAGCTTTCTTTTTTATCAGACAAAATTTTTACAACTGCGTCAGTAAACTTTTCCCAGCCTTTATTTTGATGAGACCCTGCCTGATTTGCCTTTACTGTCAACGTTGCATTTAAAAGTAAAACTCCTTGTCTAGCCCAATTATCTAAATTTCCATTTTTATTTTTAGTTTTTTGTCCTGTATCAGTTTCAATTTCTTTATAAATATTGACCAAAGAAGGTGGAATTTTGATATCATCGTTTACAGAAAATGCCAAACCATTTGCCTGACCAGGGTGATGATATGGATCCTGACCTAAAATTACCACTTTAACTTTATCAAAAGGGGTCAAATCAAAAGCATTAAAAATAAACCTAGCCGGGGGATAAACAGTTGAACTTTGATATTCCGACTTAACAAAATCAGTTAATTCCTTAAAATACTTCTCTTCAAACTCTTTTTGCAAAACCTTTTTCCAACTTGGTTCAATTTTTACATCCATTAATATATTTTAATATAAAAAATCCTAAAATAATGTGATACACTTTGATATGAATCATAGTGAATTATTATTAAGACTTAAAGATAAACTAACTCCAAAACAAGGTTTTGCTTTTAATGAAAAACTTGTTGCTAGACATAAAAGAGAATATCTAAAAGCTCAACAATATAACAAAGACCCAGTTATCATTTCCCCAGACAACACAAATCCTATTTGGGAAGAATATCCACCAACACCTCCTTTCACCAGACCCGATACAAATAATAACCAAAATAATTACTATGCTATCAGTAAATTTAAGATTAGTTTACGAGAATTTTTGCCCCGAAAAAATAAAAAATAATTATTACAAATTTTGTGAGCTAAACTCTGAAAATCTCAATATATTAATCTTTATACTTTTCATAAAATTTATCAATATCTTCTAAATGTTCTACGATATTCCTACAGGTTGTCTTAGACCTAACTTCAAACGTTATTTTCATAACGGAAATTATCAGTGATAAATAAAGGCCTCAATTTTTTCTACAGCTTTTACTTTATCAATTTTTTTATAAAAATCTTTTTCCCTATTATCAAGATCCTCGTATTCTGCCTTTCCCCAATATTTTATCCTTAAAATTCTAAATAAATATTCAGAATAATTCCCTTGATAATCTTTTTTAATTTGTTCTTCTAAAAAAATTTCATTTTTAGTTAATTTTTTTCTAGCTATAATCTTTTTAACTTTCAACATATATTCAGCCAAAAGCCAATTATCAAAAACATCTACCAAAACATATTTTTTATTTCCAAAAAACTTCCAATCTAATTTCATGGATGGATAATAATTTGGAACCTTTATCCCATTTTTATGATATGGATATGCATAAATTATTTTACTCATAGTGTTATTTATCTTTCGCCTTTCATTAATCTCTCAAAAGCTTCAAGATTTCCCATAGCATCATTAATTGGATTATGATCATGTTTGGTTACTCTAAATCTTTTCCATTTTTGAGTACTTCTAAAATTTCCCACTAAACCGGCATAAAAATCACTTATTCTTCTGGCTGAATATCCAAAAGGATTTCTCCCAAGAGTATGATGAAACAGATAATTTATCCACTGCCAATCAAACGCCGGATTATCACTCACAAAAATAGGCCTACCTTTAATATTTTCCAAAAGCCACTTTTCAAATTTAGTAAATACTTCCACTGGATCACGCTTATCTCCTAATTTACTATTTAATTCAGGATTTACTGATGGGCGCAATCCATACAAAACACCATGAAAAGATACTCGTGAAGGATAAGCAACTGCTCCAAATTCTGTCAACTCACCCATACCAGGACATGGCCCATTTGCTTCGCAATCAACGAATACTAAACCATTTAAATCATCATCATTTACAACTTTATCCATATTTATTTTATTTAATTAAATTGACTACTAATTTTATTAAATCGTCTTTTTCGCTAGTATTACTGGTCGCAATCAACAAAGCCAACGCCACCAAAGCTCTATCACTAATTTTGTTTTCTCCTAATTTATTTTTTAATATCCTGTTCTGATTTAGATAATAAACAAATAAAGTTGAACCAATACGCTTATTACCATCAACAAATACATGGTCTTTGATAATCATATAAAGCAAATTAGCTGCTTGCTCCTCTATACTTCTATACAAATATTTACCATCAAAAGTTTGATTAATTGCCCCAATAATACCTTTTAAACTATTAACTCCATTTTCCAAACCAAAACTTGATGACAATTTTTTACCAAAATTATTCTTAATACTATTTATAAAATTAATTGTTTCTTTATAAGTCAGAATATACCTAACTTTTTTAGTTAAACCATCAAGTTTCAACTTATGATCATCATATTTAGTTAATAAATAAATCGAGTTAGTATAGTCGGAAATTAAACTCAACAAAGAGTCAGTTTCCGACTTTAACTGACACAACTTAGACTTTGAAGTAACAAAATCAACTGTCTTTTTAAACTCTTCAAATATTTTTTTTTGTTCTAAAATTCTTTTTTGGTTTACAGCATAACCCTTAACCAAATAATTTCTTAATACTTTTGTTGCCCAAACTCTAAATTGAGTTGCTTTACCAGAATTAACTCTATAACCAACAGAAATAATTGCGTCAAGATTGTAAATCTTTGTTAAATACTTCTTACCATCAATAGCAGTTAGTTCCATTTTGGAACATACTGATTTTTTCTGTAATTCAGATGATTTAAAAATATTATTCAAATGTTTGCTAATTGCTGGACGATTAACTCCAAACAAGGTGGCAATTTGATCTTGTGTTAACCAAACCGTTTCTCCATCGAAACTAACTTTCAAATCAATACTACCTGTAGGGGATTTATATAATACAATTTTATTTTTCATAATATTATTAAACCCAAATATAACCCGAATGTCAATGATTAAATTCAGCTTTGTGAGCCAACGGTCGGAAATCTAGAAACCCTTTTTGAATCTTCAATAAAAACTTAACTTAAGTTAATTAAGCTCGGATTTACCAAAATAAATGATAACGTTATTTTTATTAATCATAAGTAATTAGCGAATCGCTTCAAAATATCATTACATAATGGAGTAATCTTTTCACCCCATATTTATCATTAA
>CAZCYK010000033.1:0-7282 GCA_964502975.1 uncultured Gammaproteobacteria bacterium
TTTCCAAATAACAAGCCTGTTAGAGCGTGCTTTTGACTAATCTCGCAAATTGTTAACGTACTGTAAAACTTTTGGTCAAAACGCGATGTTTTGGTTTATTTAGTTTTACTTTGTTAATATTGATACTTTTTGAGTATCGGGGGTATTATAACAAAAAGATGTCTAATTGTCAAGATTATAGGTTATATTCCAGTTTCGTCTTTAGAGACTCATCAGTGCCGAGATAATCGACAAACTGGGTAGATGATGACTAAAAGATAATTGGCAAAATTTACCAAAAACCGATTAGCCATCAGAGCTACTTTTCCAGTATAACTTTATCTATATATTTCTTCCAAAGAAAGCTCTGTCACACCAGTAACCTCTTCAGGCCATGGGTTTTTTACTCCATCAATTAAAGTACCGCCGGTGGGAGCGTTGTAAAGCACTTTCCCGCCTTCAAAGTATTTTCCATTGATGATAATGGCCCAACTAACAACTGTGTCTCCGGATTTAAAATCTAATGGTTGACCTTTTCCGCTGGCGACTCTTTGGCGGGGTATTGGAGTTGGTGTAGGTTTCGGTGTTGGTTTTATCGTCGGCTTGGCTGTTGGCGTTGGTGTTGGCTTGGGTGTTGGAGTTGGCGATGGTGTTGAGGTCGTGGTGGGTTTCAGTGTTGGTAATGGCGTCGGCCTATCCGTTGGCTTCAGTGTTGGCGAAGGAAACAAGGAAATTAGCGAAAGAAATGAAACTTCCTCATCCGTAGCTAAAATTATCACTGGACTCGGGCTTGGAGTTGGTGATGGCGTTGGTGAAGGTGTCGGTGTTAATGTCGGTGATGGCGTTGGCCTTGGTGTTGGCGAGGTGTTTAGTTTGAGTGTTGGACTAGGTGTTGGGGTGGGATTTTCTGCGTTGGGATAATGTTTCCAAACAAAAAGAGCCAAACCTAAAATTAGAAGTCCAACAAAGATTCCAATAGCGATATTTCTTCTCTTAATTTTTGTATACAATTCACTATTTTCCTCTATGAGATTATCCTCTCTTTCTTTGAGATTCTCATTTTCCCCAATGGTATTGTCGAGTGTAATTTTGTTTCTGTCGATCTGTTGTTGGAGGGAAAACATTTCTACCAAGAGATTTTCGACTTCTGGGTTTTCTTTGTTTTTTTCGTCAGAAGATAAGCTATAAAGATAATTTTGGTATTTTAGCTCATTTTCGAGTTGGGTGATTTTTAGTCGGAGCTGTTCTAACTCTTGCTTTCTCTTTTCCTCCTCTATCTTTTTTGACTCTTTGTTTTTCCTTGTTCTTTCGGCTCTAGCCTGTTTTTCAGCATTTTTGCGAACTGTGGCATCAGGGTCTTCTCCAAGAGCGTCTATTATACCTCGAACTTTTTTTTCCGCTTCTTGAGCTGACTTGGCGGCTTTTTTGATATCTGCCATTTTAACCCCTCCTTATTTTTACAGAACTGAGATTCAAGCACATATATATGTATTTTTACAAGAATGTTTTTGACATCCCTGATTAATTTCCTGTGTAATCTGACTAAAATACACCTTTATTTAAAGTTATACTGGATTGTTAAAGATCGATAAATAAAATTAGTCAAAGCTGAGCTTGGTTTAATATTTATCTTTGATAAAATTTAGCTAAAGCTAAATATCGATTGGATTCTAGCAAAAATAAGTTCAAAAGTCAAGATTATAGGACAAATAAACAGCAAAATGTCTAGGGTTTGATTTCTAATGCCCAGTCAAAAAAAACACCCCGACTACTTGGTCGGGGTGAAAAATAATTTAATTATTTTATTTTCGAGGTTCAAATTCGTTAATAATTTTGATTATTTCTTCTCCAGCTTTTTGATTAATATCAATAGCCCTAACCTCAGTTAAAGTTTGATATCTTCCGTTTTTTTTCAATTCTTCTTGAGTAGCTGGAATAAAACATTGATCTTCTCTGTCAAAACTATATGACATAAAATTTTCTCCTTTAATCTAATAAATAATATAGGTTAATAGTATTTGGTAAGGGATAGTGTATCACACAAAAAATTAATGTCAAGATTATAGGATAGAAAAAAATTTCTAAGGTCGAATTTCTAATGTCTAAGTAAAATAAAAATTATTGTTTGATTTGACTTAGGAACTTCCTTAAATTATCGTGATATTCTTGATTGCGGAGGGCGAGGGTAATGTTGGCCTCAAGCCAACGGAGTGGGTCGCCGGTAGTAAGCCAGTTTTCATTATTTTCGAAAGCTTGGGTCAACACGACTCCTTGTTTTGCTAGCGAGTTACTGGCATCAGTAAACCAAAGTTCGCCATCGCGAGATAATCCTTGGGTTTCAAGGAGGGGAAAAATTTTTGGGGTTACTAAAAATCGACCACCTTGAGCCATTGTTGAAGGAGCTTGGTCGGCTGGGAGTTTTTCAAGCATAGCCGAAATTCGGTTGGGGTATTTTGGATCGTTAAGATATTGAGCTGAGCCGTAATGGGCGATTTCGTTGGGGCCTACATCTTTAACGCCAATAATTTCATCGGGTTGATATTGGTTAAAAGTAGTAATCATTTTGGCTAAAAATTGGCCAGCAACTGGTTCGACGGTTAAATCGTCGCCATACATATAGATAAATGGGTACTGCCCCACAAATTCTTTGGCTGCTAAAAGAGGGGAGCCGGTGCCATAAGGGAGATTGGTCGGCTGTTCTATAAAAGTTAATTTGGCTTTTGACCAGATATTTTTTAGGCTATCTAAATATTCGAGCTTGTTATTTTCGGTTAGATATTTTTCTAAATCAGTGTCGGGTGAAAAATATTGTTGGATTTTGGTTTCGCCATGGCGAATAATAATGGCAATTTCGGTAATCCCAGCCCCAATGGCCTCTTCAATTAAATATTGAATGTTAGGTTTGGATAAAATTGGGACTAACTCTTTGGGATACGATTTAACAACAGGGAGGAACCTGGTTCCTCGACCAGCGGCAGCGATAACGGCTTTAGATATCATAATTATGATTTAAGATTTATGATTTATGAATAAAAATAAATTGTTTTTATTTAAATTTCTCGTCATGAATTTTCTCGCTGGAAAATGAGTCTGCATAGCAGGCTCAAAATCGTTCGAAAATTACGACTTCGAGATTTAAATTAAAAAATATGACTTATAAATTTAATGTTTTTATAAATCTAACCAAATCGTCGTGGAATTTGGGGTCTTTGAGACCAATAGTGATGTTGGCAATTAGCCAGCGAAGTGGGTCGCCGGTGGTTAGCCAATCCTCTTCACCTTCAAAAGCTTGAGTTAAAACAACATCGTTTTGAGCCAAGTAATTGTTGGCATCGGCTAGCCAGAGTTCGTTACCAAGGCCGGTTTTTTGGGTACTTAGGATTTCAACAACTTTATTGGACAAAACAAATCGACCCCCTTGGCCAAAAGTTGAAGGTGCCTGGTCGGCTGGTAATTTTTCTAACATGGCTGAAATTCGATGAGGATATTTGGGATCGTCTTGATATTTAGCACTACCGTAGCGAGAAATTTCTTCTTTACCAACGTCTTTGACAGCGATAACAGAAGCAGGGGAGTATTGATCAAATATGGCGATCATTTTGGTTAAAAATTGACCATTTACTGGTTCGACAGTTAAATCGTCGCCAAACATGTAGACAAAATTATCAGTTCCAATAAATTCTTTGGTGGCCAATATTGGTGAACCGTTGCCGTATGGTAAATTGGTTGGTTGGGGAATAAAAGTAAGCTTGGCTTTTTGCCAAATAGTTTTAAGACTATCGAGATATTCTAGTTTATTATTTTCGGTTAGATATTTTTCCAAATCAGCATCGGGAGTAAAATATTTTTCCAGAGTATTATCTCCAAGTCGGTGAACGATGGCGATTTCTGTAATTCCGGCTCCAATAGCTTCTTCAATGAGATATTGAATGTTGGGTTTGGATAAAATAGGGACTAACTCTTTGGGATACGATTTAACAACAGGAAGGAACCTGGTTCCTCGACCAGCAGCAGCGATAACGGCTTTGGTAATCATAAAATAAAATGTCTAAGTTCTAATTTCTAATATCTAATTAAAAATAGAACATATATTAATTTTTAATTGGATTAGATAAATGGTAACACAAAATAAAAGTATAAAACCAGTAGCACTGGAGAAGGGTTTTTGTTACAATAGAGAACAAGTTTAGGGCCTATAGCGTAGTTGGTAGCGCGTCCCCATGGCATGGGGAAGGTCAGGGGTTCGAGTCCCCTTAGGTCCACCTTCGCTAAAGCTTCGGCGGATAAATCCACTTTAAAATTTTAGGCCCATAGTGAAATGGTTATCACTGGGATCTCCAAAATCTCCATTTGAGGTTCGAATCCTCATGGGCCTGCCTACGCTTAAGCTACGGCAGGTAAACCTGCCGAATTTTACTACCTTCGGAAAATATACCTGAGTGAACTGACTGATTGTTTTGAAGCTAATTTAATGATAAATTGGTTTCAGATGATAATAATTGGGATTACGGGAACAATTGGAGCAGGTAAAGGAACAATTGTAGAATATTTGGTATCAAAAAAGGGGTTCAAACATTTTTCTGCCAGAGAATTAATAGTCGAAGAAGTTTTGAAAAGGGGCTTGGAAAATAATCGGGATAATATGGTGATGGTAGCCAATGATTTAAGATCAAAATACGGTTCAGGTTATGTGGCGGACGAATTGTATCGAAGAGCTTTGGTGTCTGGAGATAATTGTATTATTGAAAGTATCAGAACGGTGGGGGAAATTGAATCTTTAAAGGATAAAGGGAGTTTTGTTTTGTTAGCAGTTGATGCTGAGCCAAAAATTAGATATGAAAGAATTTTAGAAAGAAAAACGGTGACAGACAATATCTCTTATGATAAGTTTTTGGAAGATGAGAATAAAGAAATGGAATCGGATGACCAGAATAAGCAAAATTTAAAGAAGTGTATTGAAATGGCCGATTTTGTGATTGATAATGATGGAAATTTAGATGAATTGAATTTAAAAATTGAAGAAATATTAAAAATTATAAAAATTTAAAAATGAAAAAAACAGACAAAAAAACTGAGGCGAATGTATCTAAATATGTCAGACCTAGTTGGGATGAATATTTTATGAAGATTGCGGCTTTGGTTTCTGAAAGGTCGACTTGTCTACGACATCATGTGGGAGCGATAATTGTAAAAGACAGACGAGTATTGACTACTGGTTATAATGGAGCGGCGGCGGGAACTAGAGATTGTTTGGAATTGGGTTGTTTGAGAAATGAATTAAAAATTCCTTCAGGCGAAAGACACGAAATTTGTCGAGCAATTCATGCTGAGCAAAACGCAATAATTCAAGCGGCTAAACATGGTGAAGATGTTTCTGGTTCGACAATTTATTGTACTCATTCTCCTTGTATAATTTGTGCCAAAATGATGGTCAATGCAGGCATAAAAACAATCGTTACCTATGGAAATTATCCCGATATTGGAGGCGTGAAGGAACTTTTGAAAGAAGCAAAGGTCACATTTGTAAAAGTTGATAAACCTAGTAATCAAATTTATTTCTTGGATTAGCGGCGGGAACGGTTGATGGATTGAAATCGAGCGTTGGGGCGAAAATCAACAGGTGATTTTGTCCCGGGGAAATTTGGGACTGTTGGTTTAATAAAACCTTTAACAACCGTTGATTTGTTATCTATTTTTGGCTTTTGTGATGAGCGACTCATATTAATCTAATTGTATAACGAAAATCGTGTTTTTCAAAATTTTGAGGTAGGAAAATAAAGAACATCTTCGATATTTAGGGTATCGGCAAAAAGCATTGCTAGGCGGTCAACTCCTAAGCCAATACCGGCACAGGGGGACATTTTTGCACAAGCGTCAATGAAATCTTGATCATAAGGATACACGGGAAGGTTGTTTTCTTGTCTAAATTTGGTTTCGGTTTCAAAGTTTTGCTTAATGATTTTGGAATCGGTTAGCTCAGTGTAGGCATTGCCAATTTCCATGCCACCGATATAAAATTCAAATCGTTGACTAAACCCTTCGACAGGCTCAGGGCTAGACCTTTTTTGGGTACAAGGTTGACAGAGCGGTGAGAGCTGAGTGGGGTAGTCAAAAATGATGACGGGTTTGTCTTGAGGAAGCTTCGATTCGATTTCATTGATAAAAATTTGAGTATAAAGAGGTTCCCAAGTAGTGACACCATCGGTGTTGTAACCTTTTAGTTTGGCGGTAGCGATAATATTTTTTGCGGTAAGATTTTTTGATAAATCGATGTTGGCATAATCTTTGAATAATTGTTGAAGAGTAAAAGAATACCAAGGAGAGCTAAGGTTGATAGCTTGATTTTGGTAAGTCAGAATATTGGTAGTATCTTTATTCTGTTTTTTTAAGATTTTATGGTAAACATCTAAAATTAATTTTTGGGTAGTTTGGGTAATATCTTTATAATTTTTGTTCATTTCGTACCATTCGAGCATGGAAAACTCTAAATTGTGGGTTGGTCCAATGTCTTCCAAATCACGAAAAACTTTAGAAATTGTAAAACAGTTACCAACTCCTTTGGCAATTAGTTTTTTTAGAGAACTTTCGGGAGAAGTGGGTAGGTAAAAAGTTTTATTTTTTTGAATCCAAGTGGTTTTGAGGGGATAAAGATTAGGTTCGATGGGGAGTTTGGGTAAAAGAGTGGGGGTATCAATTTCGTGGAAATTTTTTTCAATAAAAAAATCTCGAAGCGATTGAATGGTCCATTCATGAATAAAATGTTTTTTGAAATTCATGTATTGAAATTTGTCTTGATTTTTTTATTTTTTAAATTTTTTGTTACGAATTTTTCCACTGGAAAATGAATCTGGTTGCCCAGGTTCAAACACGTTCCAAAATTGTAACTTCAAAATTTAATTTAAAAAATTGTTAATTTATAGTTTTGAATTTATTTATTTTTTTAGACTTCTCCCTTTTTTAAGGGGAGATGTCCGAAGGACAGAGGGGTTTTGATTTAGTAATTGTACTACATCTTGGCAACTAGATAAGCCGAATTCTTTTTGATAACCACAAAGATAGGATGAGTCCGAACAACCGCCACAGTTAATTTTTAATTTACAATTTTCAATTTTCAATGAATTATTTAATTTTGAAATTTTACAATTAAAACAAGGAGTAAGAGATTCTATAAAATTGTTGATATAAATTTTTGGATTGTCGGTGATTTTGCCTAGGGGTTTATTTGATTCACAGCAACCGGTGATGTCTCCATTTGATTGGAGAGATAACTGAAAACAACCAAAGTTTTTAGCGGGAAAGGTGG
>CAZCYK010000034.1:0-7044 GCA_964502975.1 uncultured Gammaproteobacteria bacterium
TAATCCAAGTTTTTATTCTACCTGTGTTTAGGGTATAAATACCCATCAAAATATTATTATATATAACTATTGATATCTATATACTATTATATATATCAATAATATACTTCGCAATGATAATACGGGGTGTTAAAATAAACCAATGAAACTCATCGTCGGACTGGGAAACCCAGGTAAAGATTATCAAAACACTCGTCATAATTTAGGTCAAAAAATTATCATAGAATATGTAAAGGCAAACCATAATTCGCTTCTCCACGAAAAAAAATCTCTCCAATCAAAAATAATTGAAATAGGGCGGGGGACTGACAAAATAATTTTTGCTATCTCTACTGGTTATATGAACAATTCTGGATTTCCAGTTCAAAAAATATCTCAATTTTACAAAATTTCTCCCTCAGATGTTTATATCGTCCACGACGATCTTGATTTACCAGTAGGGGAGTACCGAATTCAATTTGACCGAGGCCCAGCCGGCCACAATGGTATCAAATCAATAATCGAAAATCTAAAAACACAAAAGTTTCATCGTATCCGTTTAGGAATTGGAAAACCCGAAAACAATATCCCAACAGAGGATTATGTTTTACAGCCTTTTTCAAAACCAGAATCAGATATAATAAAAGTTCTCATTCCAAAAATATTTGAAGAAATTTCACATATTATTTCGGGCCCATAGTCTAGTGGTAAAACATCTCAGTCGCACTGAGTCGTCGGCGGTTCAAGTCCGCCTGGGTCCACCATGGTAAAAATTATCAAGTCTGTTACAAAATCTATTGGTCGAGGTATTAAAGGCGACCCAGAAGTCCAGCGGATAAAAACTAAATATCCCAAAACTTTTCATTTCTTCAAAAGAAGATTTACTAAGAATCATAAATATGGACTTCATTTTACAATAGGAATACTTTTCACTCTAGCGTTTATTTATCTTTTTTTTGTCATAGTTCGAAACTATATTGGTCAAGAAAGAATAGTTCAATTCGATCTTAGGGTCATCAATCTTTTTAGCATGTTGCGACACCCAAAATTAAGTCAACAAATGCTTTTTATTAGCCATCTAGCCAAAGGAGAAGTAGTAACTGTTGGCCTTCTGATAACCTCAATACTTCTTTTTTTGTACAAAAGATGGCGAATTTTTTACACTTTACTACTATCTGTTGCCGGAGGAGAATTTTTTGTTTGGATTATAAAAAATATAATTGAACGACCGCGACCTCCTCTTAACAACGCTCTTGTTGCTGAGTCAAGCTATAGCTTGCCCAGCGGGCATACTTTTGTAGCCATCGCCTTTTATGGGCTGTTAGTATATTTTGTAATTCAATCAGGTAAGAGTAAATTAATAAAAATACTAAGTCTTCTTTTCGGAATAGGATTAATTACCCTGGTGGGTACTTCTCGAATTTATCTTGGAGCTCATTGGCCTTCTGATGTTTTTGCTGGAGTTACTATTGGATTGGCCTGGTTGAGCATCATCATTACCTCGTTAAAAATTAAAAAGAAATTCAACCCTCCTCCACAAATTCAAATAAAACTAAATAAAAAAACTCTTACTCTCGTTAGTATTTTATTAATATTTATTTGGATAGCTTACATTTTATATTTCTTTATAGCTCATCCTCTTGAAGAAAAAACAACCATAACTATCCCTAAAAATATTATTAAAACCTCCGAGATTACTACCAAACTCTTTGAATCTTTGCCAAAAGTTAGCGAGTCTATTAGCTCAATTCCAGCCGAACCGATAAATATAATTTTAGTTTCCAACAGAGACACACTTGATAAAGCCTTTATAAATTCTGGCTGGTACTTATTAGATGAACCAAGCATTAAGTCTTATACTAAAATAATTACTTCCCTTATTAGTAAACAATCCTATCCTCAAACACCAGGTCTGCCTGTTTTTTGGGATACCCTCCCCAGTCCTTTTTCGTATGGCCAACCGACTTCAGCCGATTCTATCAGCTCTCGTCACCACATCCATTTTTGGGATACAAATTTTATTACCCCCCAAAACCAAACTATTTGGGTTGGAACAGCTCACTTTGATGAAGATATAAAAAAGAAATTTAAAATTGTCTTGCCTTTTCACACCACTCAATTATTAGTTGACGAGGAGCGAGAAAATATTAAGTCAACACTAGAAAACAGTGGCTATCTTGATTCTTACGAGAAAATAAACTTAACTGGTGTTCTCTATGGCACCAAAAAAAGTGGGAACAATTTCTTAACCGATGGCCAAGCGTATATACTATATCTAAAAGATGAGACAAGATAAACCTACTCAAATTTCTCTACAGATTGAAAAATTTAAAGACACTTTTGAAAAAAGACAAAAATATGTCAAGATGGAGTATCAAGCGTATGGTTTAGAACTGGCCAAAGAGCTCCTCGATTGGAAAAATCGCTCCCTTTATATCCGCCTAGCCAAAAATACTGATAGAAAAATACTAGAAATGGCTCGATATTTTGTCAAAGACCAAAATCCCGGTACTATTAAGACACCTTACAAATTATTTATGTGGAAACTTAGACAATTGAAAGAAAATAAACCTAAAAAATAGTATAATTGGTGATATACTATCAAGCTGTATGTCATATATAAAAAAGAATCTAAAAAAAATAATTGTTATCTTGGTTGTTCTTTTAATTTCTGGTTTTGGTATCTATAAAATCAGTGCCAAAGACAAATCTCAAAATACCCAAAAATTTGATACTAAAAAAGAAACCCTGGTAATCCCTAAAAGAGAAACTGTTAAGGAAGAAATCACTCTAACCGGTTCAATTGATGCTGCTATCAGATCAAATCTTCAATTTAAAACTAGTGGCCAATTAGCTTGGGTAGGAGTCAAGGTAGGGGATAGGGTAAAGAAATATCATGCTATCGCCTCACTTAACAAAGAAGAACTGAAAAAAAAGTTAGAGGCCGACTTCAATAGCTATCGATCAGCTTTGGCTACTTTTGATGATGTCCAAGATCAATATAAATATGAGAAAGACAATTTAATTCTTACCGATGAAATGAAACGAATCTTAGTTCGTTCTCAAAATACTTTAGGGAATTCAGTTATTAACTACGAACTTCAAGATTTAGCCATCAAATACGCTACTCTATATTCTCCTATTAGTGGTATTGTCGTAGCTATCGACGAACCTAATAGTGGAGTCAATATTACTCCCGCTTCAGCCACTTTTACTATCATCGACCCTGCCAGTATTTACTTTAAAGCCCAAATCGATCAAGAAGACGTCAATCGAATTAAAATTGGCGATAAAACCACTATTAAATTAGACAGTTTCCCAGATGAACCTATCGAATCAGAAGTCACCTATATTTCGTTTGTCCCAGTAACTGGGCAAACTTCAACAGTATACGAAATCAGATTCAAACTAGAGAATCTTGACAATGAAGAACTCAAATACCGACTAGGAATGGATGGCGACGCTATTATTTTAATTAGAGAAATAAATGATAGCCTCACAATCCCAATTGAAGCTTTAAATGAAGATGAAGACCAACCTTATGTCTTTGTTAAACTTCCAAACGAAAATAATTTAGTCAAGAAAAATGTTACTACTGGGATTGAAACCGATACTGCCATTGAAATTTTAGAAGGACTAACTGAAAATGACCAAATCGTTGTCTCCAAATAAACAAAATATTGTTTTGGAACTAAAAAATATTACCAAAACTTATGTTACTGGCATTAATTCTTTTAATGCCCTAGATAATGTTAGTTTAAAAATTCATGAGGGAGAGTTTATGTCTATTACTGGTCCCTCAGGTTCTGGCAAATCAACTTTGATGCACATTATCGGACTTTTAGATAATCCTACTTCTGGTGAAGTTATTCTAAATGGTCGTAATATCGCTAAACTTAAAGAACATCAGCTTGCCCAAATTCGAAACGTAACCTTAGGTTTTGTTTTTCAACAATTCAATTTATTGGCCAAAACCTCATCACTTGATAATGTTATGTTACCCCTACTTTATTCTGATGTTCCCAAAAAAAACCGCCCAAACATAGCCCTTGAATTACTTCAAAAAGTCAATTTAGCCGACAAAATGACAAACACGCCCGCTCAATTGTCAGGTGGCCAGCAACAACGAGTTGCTATTGCCCGAGCCCTAGTCAATAACCCCAAAATTATTTTGGCCGACGAGCCAACTGGAAATCTTGACAGCAAGTCTGGAATTGAAATTATGAAATTGTTTCATCATTTAAATGAAGTAGAGGGGAGAACAATTGTCTTTGTCACTCACGATATGGATTTAGCCAAACAAGCCAATCGGACTATTATTATTAAAGATGGAAAAATTTTAGAAAAATAATATGCTTAAACCCTCATTCAACGACCTTCTCAAATCTAGCTTTAAATCGATTTTAAAAAACAAGAGCCGGACTATCTTAACCTCTTTAGGAATTATTATTGGTGTTACTTCAGTTATTTTATTAACTTCTATTGGAAATGGTCTCAAAAAGTATGTCACTGATCAATTTGACTCTTTGGGAGCCAACTCAATTTACATTTCTCCGGGAAAAGTATTTAATGATAACGGTGGTTTTGCTCAAGGTGGTATGGCAAACATGATATTAAACAGTTTTACCCAAAAAGATGTCACCAACTTAAAAAGAAAACTTAAAGATGTCGAAATTACTCCGGCCAGCGCTGTTTTTGCCGACATATCTTCCTCTTTTAGTACCCAAAAAGCTATTGAAATTGATGGTTCTACTGAAAAGTTTGGAATCAACAATAATCTTGCCCCCTCCGAAGGTAACGGTCGTTGGTTTACAGAAGAAGAAAACAGTAAAAAAACTCCCGTAATAATTCTTGGGTATCAGCTAGCTCAAGATTTGTTCCCTAATACGAACGCAATTGGCAAGAAAGTAATCGTTAAAGGTAAAACCCTAAAAGTTATTGGAATTAGTGACCAAAAAGGAGCTTCTTTTGGAGGTCCAAGTTTTGATAAACAAGCTTACATCCCGTTAAGTATTGCTTTCGATTTGTCAGGTAACAACGATATTCAAAGTATTATTGTTAAAGCCAAAAATAAGGACTCGATTGAAGCAACCAAAAAACAAATCACCAAAATAATGTTGGAGAAATACGATAAAGACGCTTTTTCTGTTTTCGATAGTTCTCAACTTCTTAGTTCAATCAATTCCATTATTAGTGTACTTACTATTGCTCTCACTGGAATTGCAGCTATTTCTCTAGTTGTTGGGGGAATTGGAATAATGAATATTATGTTGGTTTCCGTTACCGAACGAACTCGAGAAATTGGACTTCGAAAAGCAATCGGCGCCTATCCCAGGGCTATCTTAATTCAATTTTTAATCGAAGCTGTAATTTTATCTTGTATCGGTGGAACCACTGGGATACTCCTGGGTTACTTGGGAACCTTAGCTATCAAATCATTTTTCCCAGCCCAAGTCACCATGTCCTCAGTAATTTTGGCCTTTGGAGTTTCCTCTCTAGTTGGGATTGTTTTTGGAGTAGCCCCCGCCCGCAAAGCCTCCAAACTTTCACCAATCGAAGCCCTCCGCTACGAATAATCTGCTATCATTTATTAGTGAAACACGAATTTCGTTATCATCTACTTGCATCTTTAGTCTTATTTTTTTTAATCGCCATTTTTTTGGTGATTATCAAATCTCCCAACACTCAAATATTAGCCGCATTTTTGGGTATATTTTTTGGATCAATAATTCTAGACACCGACCACTTAATTTTTTGGTATTTTCTCAAACCAAACACTGAAGAAAGTCGTCTAGCCAAAACAACCATCAAAAATGGTGACGTCAAATCTCTAATCAAACTTATCAATGCTAGTCATTCCACCCACCACAATCTAATTTTTCATCATTACTTTTTCCAATCAATTTTAGTCTTATTCACTTTGTTTCTTTTTACATCTACCAGTAATTTGTTTGTAATTAGCCTAGTAGTTTCTTTAAATCTCCATCTTTTAATAGATGAATATCTTGATTATTTTATTAATCCTAAAATTCTCCAAAAATGGCTATTTGCCAGGGAAGACACCCAACTACCAATTAAATTTTTAAATCGATACTTGACTTTTTTTACATTTTTTCTAATAATATTTATTTTTCTTTTATTTAGATCTCAATTATGATGGTATCTAGCCCTGAACTATTCTTACAAGCCAAAAAATATCTCTCTGGGCACCAAGACGAGCTAGTCAATGACGTTGAAATTATTTTAAAGCGCCTTCAAATTCAAGACCCAATTAGCGATTTTTCTTTTTTGGTATCTCCGATTGCCAAAGCTTACGAAGGATTTTTAAAAGAATTCTTTTTAAAACTAGAAATTATAACTGAGTCCGATTTTGAGAGTGAACGCTTTCGGGTTGGAAAAACTCTAAACCCATCACTTCGCTACAAACGATTTTCTGTTTTTCAAAAACTTACCGAAATTGATCAAAAAGGGGAGGAATTGGCTGAAAGTTTGTGGGACGCTTGGAAATTTGGCCGAAACGAAATATTTCATTATTTTCCCAATAATTATAAAAGTCTTACCCGACTTGAAGCCGAAGATAGAATAAATCTGTTACTTAGGGCAATAATAAAAGCCGGTCTCTTTCTAGAACAAAATCAAAAATTATAACTCAATTATTAGTTATCCAAAAACACTATTTTTATAGTGTATAATGAAAAAACATATGTCAAAAATAATAGTCGATCAAGACAAGTGTATCGGTTGTAACACTTGTCCTTTAATAAACCCTGAGGTCTTTGAAATGGACACAACCACTTACAAAGCCAAAGTAAAATCTCAACCAGAATCAGTTGACCAAGCCACTCAAAGTGCCATCGATTCTTGTCCTGTTCAAGCAATTTCTGTAGAAAATTAAATATTCATAAAAACCATGCCAAAAAAAATAAAAAAAGAAAAAGAGGTTTCAGTCATTAAATCTACTTCCACCAAGTCAGTTCAAATCCCTTTAGTTGGGGTAACTATATTTTCAGTGTTACTAGCTGCATCTTCTTTCTTTGCTGGAGCTGCCTGGCTTAAAATGGGGGG
>CAZCYK010000035.1:0-6894 GCA_964502975.1 uncultured Gammaproteobacteria bacterium
CAGAAAAACAGATATTGATTAATGGTGATAAATTCCAATAAATTTAAAAATAATATCTAAATACTGCCAGTGGATAGGGATATTTGAAAAATATATTTTTTGAAAAATATTTAAATTTTTGGTTTGTCTATAGAATAATACTTGGAAATTTCGGGCCAAAGTGTTTTTTGCTTTCCTTCGATTTGTACTTCGACAGGCTCAGTATTAAAGGTGAAAATTTTCATTTTCAGTTTTTGTCCTTGTTTATTGATTACATAAGTCCAGGCGATAGGCCAAGGGGTGAGAGCACGAACAAAACGATCAATTTTTTTGTTATCCCAAGCCCAATTGATTTGAGCACTTTCTTTGTCGAATTTTGGAAAATAGGATTTTTGGCTATGATCTTGGGGTGTTAATGATTCAGGATTCAAGATGTAAGATTCAAGAATAGCGGTAAGATTATCGGCGGCAAGATTGAAGGCTTTGTTATAGAAAGTTGTCGCGGTTTCAGTCGGGGTAATATCAAAAGGGATTTGGGTAATAATGGGTCCATGGTCGGGGAGAGCGTCAATTTGGAAAAAAGTGACAGCAGAGGTGGTCTCACCATTGATAATTTGCCAGGGCCCTGGGGTGGCGCCACGGTATTTAGGTAAAGGAGAAGGGTGAATATTGACAATTTTGTATTTGGGAAGATCAATCATTTCTTGATCGAAGTATGGAGGCCCGAAGGCGACACAGAGGCCAAGGTCGGGCTTAAAATTTTCAATTTTCAATTTACAATTTTCATCAAAATTTTCTATTTGAAGTAGGTTTAGGTTTTGTTGTTTAGCAAATGAGGCGACAGGGTTTGGGGTAATTTTTTGGCTACGTCCAGCGGGTTTGTCGATTTTGCTAACAACCGCAGAAATCTTAAAATCTTTAATTTCTAAAAGTTTTTTTAGAATTATGACTGAATATTCAGATGAACCAAAGAAAATAATGTTTGTCATATTAATAAATAGATTATATCTTAGCTTCAGTTTGATTTGTTAAAATACCTTATGGTAAAAATATTAACTTATCCGGATAAAGTCTTAAGAGAAGTGTCAAAAGAGATAAAACAAATTGATAACACTTTTTTGAGTCAGGTAGAGATATTAACAGAGGAATTGGCTAAAGGCGAAAATGCCGCGGGTTTAGCGGCAATACAATTGGGGATAGTTAAAAGATTTTTTGGAATAAAAAAGAGTGATAAGAAAATTGAGATTTATATAAATCCAAAGATTGTAAAAACATTTGGGGAGAGAGTCTATCCAATAATATTTGATAAAGATAATAAACAAGATAACTTTTTGGAAGGTTGTTTGTCGGTACCGGATTATTTTGGAACAGTAAAAAGATATTTACAGATAGAAATTGAGTGGAAGGATTTGAGAGGAGAAAAGTTTGTTTCAAAGAGAGAAAAATTGTCGGGGTTTGAGGCAATAGTTTGGCAGCATGAATTCGACCATTTAAATGGAATACTGTTCGTTGATTATATAAAAAAAGAGGGAGGAAAGTTTTTTAGATGGAATGGGAAGGAGATGATGAAAGCAAATATTGATAAGATAATTAGTTGAATAGTTGATTAGTTTAATGGAATCTTTTTGAGAATTTCTTGGGCGGCGGTGTTGGTGGGGGCGTAGAGGAGATTAAGTTCAAGATTATTTTTGGCCAAATCATATTTTTGTTGGTCAAAATATATTTTACCTAAAGCAAAATAGGCATGATCGTAATTTGGTTTTAAGTCAACTGCCTTTTGGTAATAATAAATAGCATCTTCTATAAGTTCGGCTGATTCTAAAAATTGACCCAAAGAATAGGGAATTTTGGCGTCGGTAGGGGCAAGTTTACTAGCTTGCAACATCGATTCAACTGTTTTTATAAAATATTGGGTATCAATAGTGGATAGATAATAATAAACTTGAGCCTGAAGTTTTAGATAGTTAATATTGGCGGGTGAGATTTTTGTGGCTTGAGTTGAATAATTAATCGCTTGTTCAACATAAGTTTGGTCTTTGGTTAAAACAGCCATTTTGGCAGCAGCAGTAGCAAGGCTGATTAAATAATTGGGCTCGTTAGGACGAAGGAAAATTGATTTAGAAATTTGCTCATAGGCTAGTTGGTATTCTTGGTGGCTATTGCTGGATTCATATTTGGCAAAGTAGATATCAGCAGTATATGAAAAAATAATGTTTTTGGTTAAGATAATAAAAAGTATGAACAAAATTGGAATAAAATATTTGAGACGAGGGTGAGGTTTAGTTGAAGGGTCAGGACTAAATTCAATCGAAAGTGCGGGAAGGAGGAAAAAATAAAGAGAAACAATGACAACAGAAAACCCAGCGGCATTGGTGATTAGAATGGAAACGTAGGAAGCTAGCAATGCGGTATCTAGTATCAAGTATTTAGTATTAAGTATGTTTTTAGTTAGGAAAAACAAAACGGTGAGAATTAAGAGTATATAAGGAATAGAACCGACTAAGCCGGTGGTGGCAAGGTAATTTAAATATTCATTGTGAGCTTTGTTGTAAAGGAAGTCCCATTCGGAAGTAAGATTGTGCTCAATTGGACGAGTCCAGTAGTAAGAATAGGCAAAAGTTTCTACTCCAGTACCAAGAATAGGGAACTGTTTGAACAGGTCAAGACTACCTTTCCAAACGATTTTGCGAATATCGGATGAAGGGGTTATGTTTAAATTTTCAATTTTCGAATTTTCAATTTTTAATGGGCTAGAAGAAATATTTTTTTGAAAAACCAAATCTTTGATGGGATTATTAATAACTAAAGAAAGAAAAATGAAAATGATAAAAATAAATAAAATTCGAATAGAGGCCGCCTTCGTTAATTTTTTAATATTTTTAATGAAATATAGAATAAAAAATATTGTTAAAGAGATAACTACGGCGGCTAAACCAGATTTGGATTTGGTAAAAAGCAAAGCTAGATAATAGCTAGTAGTAAGTAGTAAGTAGCTAGTAGTAGAAAGTTTATTTAAAGATTTTTCAAATTTATATAGAGACAATGGTAAGAGGATCGCCAGATAGGCGGCTAGCCAATTGGGTTGGCCGAGGGTGGAAAAGACTCGGGATTGGACATCTTGAACCCAAAGATGTTTATCGATACCAAAATGTTCTAGAATACCATAAAGAGACACTAAAAACCCTGAAATTAACGAAATATTTATAATGTTTGACTTATGTTTTTTGTCTAAATAAGGAAGTAAACAAATATATAGCAAAAAATAACTAATAATTGAAAATAACCCGCCATTAAGTCTGGAATAATAACCAAAGAAAGAAGTATGGATGTCGATGGAGGTTATGGTGCAGATAATTTGAGATATTAAAAAAAGGAGAAAAAATATATTTAATATATTTTTTCTAAAAAGAGGAATATTCCCCTTTATCCAATTGACAAGGTGTAAAAAAGTAATTATGGTGGTGATTAGGTAGACAAAATACATTTTGGGTAATTCAAAAAGCTCTGAGTTGAAAAAAGTGAAAAGAAACGGGGTTAAAAAAAAGATTACAAGATAAAGAAATTTAATAGTTTTGGAAAGATTTTTCATAAGGTTAGTTTATTGTAACCCAAAAGCGGGCATAAGTTGTTATACTTTTATAGTGAAAACTATAGCTAAGATTAAAAATAAGTTTTTTGATTTGACCAACTTGTTTAGTTGGGACATTGGCATTGATTTGGGAACAAATAATACTTTGATATATCTAAAAGATAGGGGGATTGTTATTGACGAGCCAACTATGATTGCTAGGCAGAAAAAGAAACGATGGACTGGCTTGTCGGCTCCAAAATTAAAGGATATGAAGCCAGTAGCTTATGGATTGAAGGCAAAAATGATGTGGAATAGAGAGCCAAAACAAATTGAGGTAATAAGTCCGATAAAAAATGGAATTATTTCTGATTTAGAAGGGCTTGAAAGTTTGATGGCTTATTATTTAAAGCTAGTTTATGAAGTGCCATCAAAATACCCAAAAATTTTTAAGCCAAATGTAGTAGTTGGAGTACCCAGTTTTATTAACCAAGTACAAAAAAGAGCGATTAGGTCGGTAATGATGTCAGCAGGGGCAAGAAAGGTGACTTTGATTGAAGAGGTAATTTTGGCAGCAATTGGGGTAAATTTACCAATAGATACTGCTGGGGGGTTGGTGGTAGTCGATATTGGTGGAGGCAAAACCGAAGTAAGTGTAATATCTATGGGCGGAGTAGTGGTGGGCAAAGGTATTAAGGCCGCTGGATCAGAGCTAGATAACGCTTTAATAAATTATATTCGATTAAAATATGGACTATTAATCGGTCCAAATAGTGCGGAAAAGGTGAAAATTGGTGAAGAAGGAAATGGTTTGATTCGGGGTAGGGATTTAGAAACTGGTTTGCCAAAAACAATCAAACTTCTACCAAATGAAGTTGGAGAAGCAGTAGCTTTGGAATTAAATAAAATTATTAAACTGATCTCATCAGTGTTAGATGAAACCCCACCAGAACTTATGGAAGATATTTTAAAAAAAGGAATACTTTTGGTTGGTAATGGGGCGAAAATAAAGGGTTTAGCAGAAATGATTGAAGCTGAAACTAAAATTTTTACTAGAGTTGCTCCAGAGCCAGGGTTAGCAGTGATTAAAGGTTGTGGCCAGTTGATAGAAAATAAAAATTTGCTAAAACTTGTAAAATTAGTTTCAATTTTAAAATAACGATGAGAGAAGAAGATGAAAATTCTTGGAAATATTGGTTGTTTAAGTTTGGATTAATATTAAGCTTGTTAATTTTAGTTGTAAATTTGTTTAAATTAAGTTTTATTAAAGGGAAATATTACCGAGAAGTAGCTCGAGAAAATAAAATTGTTGAGAGTAGTATTCCTTCTGCAAGAGCCGAAATTTTAGACAGAAAAGGGAGAGTGGTAGCCAAAAGTGTTTATCAATATTTTAGGTTAGAAGATGGTAATAAAATTTATCAGGATTCAGGTGATTTTGATGGCTATAAATTTGAAGGTAAAGATTTGGCTTTTGAGGTTAAAAGACAATATCCTTATGGAGAAGCGATGTCGGCAGTGACTGGGTATGTTGGTAGAGTAAGTCAAACTGAAATAAGACAACAAAAATGCGGAATTATATTAAACGGAAATGATGTAGTTGGTAGGGGTGGAATCGAAGATTTTTTAGATTGTGAGATTAGGAGTAAGAATGGTAAGAGGTTGGTTGAGGTTGATGCTTTGGGTAATTATATTCGAGAACTAGGTCGAGAAGAACCAGAAGTTAAAAAAAATATTAATCTTTCAATTGATGCTTATTGGCAAGAAAAAATTTATAAATTGCTCAACGGTAGAAAAGCGGTGGTAATCATAAGTGAACCAAAATCGGGGAAAATAATTAGTTTGGTGTCTAGCCCTACATATGATGCAAATGTTTTTTCGTTTGATCAAGATAATGAAAAAATTCAAGATTATTTAAATGATAAACAGGATTTTCCAATGCTTAACCGGGCCATATCGGCTCGATATCATCCTGGTTCGGTTTTTAAAATAGTTGTTTCGACAGCTGGCTTGGAAAGTGGGGTTATTGAAAAAGAAACACTTATTGAAGATACTGGGGTGATAAAAATTGGGGACTATTCTTATAACAATTGGTTGTGGACAAAAAAGGGCCAAACTGATGGTTGGTTGAATATAGTTACCGCAATAAAGAGATCAAATGATATCTTTTTTTATAAATTGGGAGAAATGCTCGGGGTAGATAGAATCAAAGATTGGTCACAAAAATTTGGATATGGAAGTAAGACTGGTTTAGAGATTAAGGGAGAAGTAGAAGGAGTGGTTCCAGATGATGAATGGAAAAGAAAAGTCAAAGGTGAACCTTGGTATTTGGGAAATACATATCATTTGGCTATAGGTCAGGGAGATTTAGATGTAACGCCTCTACAAGTAAACTTAATGACTAATATTATTGCCAATAATGGTAAAAAATGTAAAATAAGTGTCTTAAAAGATACAAAAATAGAGTGTAGTGATATTGGTATTAAAAATAAAAATTGGAAAACTGTAGTTGAGGGAATGAAGTTGGCTTGTAAAACTGATGGTACTGCTTGGCCATTGTTTAATTTTAAAACTGAGATTGCTTGTAAGACAGGAACAGCAGAAGTCGGTGATGGAAGTAGAAACACTCACGCTTGGTTGACTGCTTTTGCTCCAGCAGATGACCCGCAAATTTCAATTACGGTGTTAGTAGAAAGAGGTGGAGAAGGTTCTGATATCGCTGCTCCAATTGTAGGAGATATATTAAAAGAATGGTTTAACGAACCAGAAACCAAAGTTCCTAGGTACGATGCTAATAAGAATGTGGTTTATCAATAAAAAATTTAGTTGCTTGACAAGGGGTGATAAGATAGAACACAATGAACGAATGAGTTTGTAAAGTTCATAAAGTTAGAAAGTAGAAAGTTATAAAGTTATAAAGTTAAATGAAGAATTTATTAATAGTAGAATCACCAACTAAAGCCAGGACAATTGGTAAATATTTGGGAAAAGACTTTACTGTAATTGCCACAATTGGTCATATTCGGGATTTGCCCAAAAATAAAATGGCAGTTGATATGAAAAATGATTTTGAGGTGGAGTATGAGATTGATAGTAAAAAAAAGAAAGTAGTCGATGAATTGATTAAAGCCAGTCGTGAGGCTGATTCTATTTTGTTGGCATCTGATCCTGATCGAGAAGGTGAGGCAATCTCGTGGCATGTGAAATGGATATTGGAAAATAACCAATCACCAATAACCAAGAAACAAACTTTAGATAAAAAATCAAATAATAAAAAGAAAAATACAAAGACTAATGATATTGCCAAAAAGATTTCTCGAATTACTTTTCATGAAATTACTAAAGAAGCG
>CAZCYK010000036.1:0-6735 GCA_964502975.1 uncultured Gammaproteobacteria bacterium
CAC
Source organism: uncultured Gammaproteobacteria bacterium (assembly GCA_964502975.1). Classification (GTDB taxonomy): domain Bacteria; phylum Patescibacteriota; class Microgenomatia; order UBA12405; family UBA12405; genus WARW01. Next base: position 4 of record CAZCYK010000036.1, read on the forward strand.
TCGATTCTTGAGTTTTTACCGACACTTTTACTGGATTATTTAAAAATGAATTGACCAGCGCTTCAATTTTTCTATCCATTGTCGCCGAAAAAAACAAGGTCTGTCGGTTTAGCGGAATTCTATCAACTATATTTTTAATATCACTGATAAATCCCATGTCCAACATTCGATCAACTTCATCAAGTACCAAAGTATCCATTTGAGTAAAATTAATCACTCTTCTGTCAGCTAAATCCTTAATTCTTCCTGGAGTTCCGACAATTATATGGGGGTCGCGTCTAATTTCCATTACTTGCTCTCGCAAATAAGCGCCACCGATTGCCAGGGAAATATAAACCTTCATATCAAAAGTAAATGAGCGGAATTCTTGTTTGATTTGCATTGCTAATTCCCGAGTCGGTGCCATAATCAAAATCCTTTTATTAGGATTTTTTACAATCATCTGGATTAGGGGTAGGGCATAGGCTGCCGTTTTGCCCGTTCCAGTATTGGCAATTCCCAACACATCTCGTCCTTCCAACACTGCTGGCATTACTTCGTCTTGAATTTTGGTTGGTTGCAAGTATCCTTTATTTTGAATATTTCGATACAAAGTTTCACTAAATCCAAATTGATTAAGCTGATGTTTAACTTCAACCTCTTCAATTTTGACCACTGGACAGGCTTTTTTAATAAACAAAGCTGGATTAATATCATCACCAAATCTTTTGGCTTTTCTAGGAGCTCCAAATCGACTCGTTGGTCGGCCAAAACTTGACCGAGACGTACCATAATTGGATTTTGGTCTGGAAAATTTTGATCGTGGTGCACTAAAGTTTCTAAACTCACCACTAGACTGACTTCCTCTATTTGAGCGCCCAAATGACGCATTTCTATTGTTGTACATAATATTTTTGAGTAGCAATGTCAATCGGCCGTGGCCTACAGAGACTAATTATGCCCAAAAAATATTAATACACAATAATTTTGTGTCTCGGGCAGTAGATTATCAATTTCTCTTATTGCTTAAATCAGCTTGTAGTCTATCACACCTCAAACTAGTGTCAAGAAAAGTGAGTAATTTGTAGTAAAATAACCTATGTCCAAAGAAGTTCTCACTATCAAATTTACTGGCCCGGCTGGGATGGGAATCAAATCAGTTGGTCAACTATTTTCTAGAATGTTGGTAGCCCATGGACTTCATTTAGCTGATTATAGTGAATACCCATCTTTAGTTCGTGGTGGTCACAATACTTGTCAAATTAGTTTTTCTTCTAATAAAGTTTTTGCTCCTCATCATCAAATTGATTTTTTGTTTTCTCTCGTCCCAAACCATTGGCAACAGCATCTTGATGAATTTTTGCCCAACACTTTGATTTTTTCTGATGAAGAAATTGATAAAATAAATCCTGAGTTTAATCGAAGGAATAAGGGTAAATTTTTATCCTTACCCTTCAAAACTTTGGCCAATGAAATTGGTAGCGCTCAGGTGGTAAACACTATTAGCTTAGGAGTGGCCGCTTATCTACTCAATTTTGATATCGAAATTACTAAAACTATCGTTTGTGGTTTTTATAAAAACTTTTGTGATATAAACGCCCGGGCTATTGATTCTGGTTATACGTATGCCAAAACCCATTTTTCAAAATATAAATTAGATTTTAAACCTCAAAAAACCAATCAAAAAATTTCTTTTTTTGAAGGGAATGAGGCTTATAGTATCGGCTTTTTGGCCGGTAAAGGCGACTTCTACTGTGCTTACCCCATGACACCCTCCACTGGTGCCCTTCACTATTTGGCTTCCAAACAAGAAGCCTATCCAAGCCTTAAAGTAATTCATGCCGAAGATGAAATTGGAGTCGCCAACATGGCTGTTGGCGCTGCTTTTGCCGGGGCTAGGGCTGCTGTTGGTACTTCTGGTGGTGGGTTTGCTCTTATGAACGAGGCAGTCAGTCTTTGTGGAATTACTGAAATTGGAGTTGTCTATTATTTAGTTTCCCGCCCAGGTCCAGCCACTGGGATTCCCACTTATACATCTCAAGGTGATTTACTTTATGCCATCCATTCGGGTCATGGCGAATTTCCAAAAATTGTTTTAGCTCCAGGAGATGTCGATGAATCTTTTGAAATGGGGTACCAGTCGTTAAATTTAGCTGCCAAAATTCAAACTCCAGTAATTGTTGTTAGTGATAAATTTTTGGGCGAATCAAATACTAGCACCAAAGATCTAATCAAAATTAAAGCAAATGTTGATTATGGTGATATCGAAAAAAGCCCTGCTTTAGAATTTAAAAGATATCAACTCACCAAAAACGGCATTTCCCCTCGGACTATCCCCGGTACAAAAGATGGTCAATTTTTGGCCAATAGCTATGAACATGACGAATTTGGTTTTGCCACTGAAGATGGGGATATGGCCAAAAAAATGTTTGATAAGCGATTTTCAAAAAATAAATTAGCTCTAAAACTTGCTCCCAAAGCTAATTTTTTTGGTAACAATTCAGCCAAGAAATTAATAATCTCTTGGGGTTCAACCAAAGGACCAATTTTGGAAGCTCTAAAAAGTGTTAAAAATTCGTCCGATTACGCTTTTTTGCAACTAAAAACTATTTGGCCCATCAACCCAGATATTAAGAATATAATTGACGGTTTCAAAGAAGTTATTGTTTTTGAAAACAATGGCCTAGCCCAAATGGTTACAGTTCTAAAATCACAATTTGATTTTAATCCTGACCGTGTTTATCTCAAATACGACGGCCGCCCCTTCTTCCCTGAAGAAATTATTAAAAGTTTAAGCAAATAACCAAGAACCAAATAACAAGAAACAAACAAACCACAATCACCAATAAACAAACATTTGGTAATTAAATAATTGAAAATTGTTTGGAATACTTGGTTATTGTTTCTTGAAATTTATACAAATATGCAAAATTACCGTTCCAATATCACTCCCACCTGGTGTCCTGGTTGTCACAATTATCTAGTTTTTGCTGCCATTCAAAAAAATTTTTCTGATCTAAATATCGATATTAGTAATTTAGTTATGAATTACGATATTGGCTGTTCTGGAAACTTTGCTGACTTTTTCAAAACTTATGGTTTCCACACGTTACATGGTCGCTCAATTGCCACTGCTATGGGTGAAAAAATAGCTAATCCTAATCTTTTTGTTTGTGTCATTGGTGGTGATGGGGGAATTTACGGTGAAGGGTTAAATCATTTAGTCACTGCTGTTCGGTCAAATATCAATATAAAGGTTTTCGTTTCTAATAATTTTTTGTATAGTCTTACTACTGGCCAAACCAGTCCTACGACTCCAAAAGGTTCTCGGACAAAATCCACCCCGACCGGAAATATAAATGTTCCCATAAACCCAGTCAAATTACTCAAGTCAATAAATCCAGATGTATTTGTCGAATCAGTTGACAATCGCGACATGGTCAAACTCAATGACACTATCAAACGAGCTTTAGAATTTCCTGGTTTTGCCCTAGTTGATATGATTCAAGAATGTGTCGCTTTTGGTAAACAACTCAACTCATAATAAAGATTTTTTACTGAAAAGCTGGTTAGCTGAAAATCTGATAGACTGACAAACTGACTATCTGACAGGCTGACTAACCGCCAGTATTGCCATAAACATTGGGATTTCGTTTCTAGCCCGATCTTCCATCTTAGCCATAGGTCCAGTACTCTTTTTCTCCGACACCCACTCCTCAATTTTTTCTATCAAAAATCCATTTTCAAAAAGTATTTGACTAAGTTTTGATAGGGGAGAATGAAACGACCAAGTAATTTCCGATTTTTGAAATTTTCCTGGATTTGTCGAGATAGGAATTTCTAAATTGCTCATATATCTATCAATTCGTCGATATTGAACTTTATTTTGAATATCAACTCCCCAAGAACTTTGTCGAGGGATTCTAAAAATCGGGTGATTTAGCACTATTAAAAATTGTCCACCAGGTTTCAGGTGTTTATAGGCATTATTTAATACACCTTGAATATTTTTAATATTTTGTAGAGCCAATATTATGGTTACCAAATCATAATAATTTTCCTTTAGTGGTAATTTTTTACTAACATCAGCCACCAAAAATTTATGATTTTTATTTAGACTTTTTCTTATTGCTTCTTCTATCAAACTTTTTGAAATATCAATTCCTAGGTATTCACAACTAGGGTTAATTTGTCTTTCAAATATTCCCTGACCACAAGCCAAATCTAAAATAGATTTTGTATTATCAAAATTGATTAATTGTTTGATTTTTGGAAAAATGATTGTTTGGTGAAAATAATGACCACTATCTCCGACAATTTTTTTATACCATTTGCTCGATTTTTCCCATGATGTATCCTGCACTTCCAAGTTTACCACGATTTTGGCCTAAGTGAGGTATAATCAACTATGGTTGTTATCAAAAATAGTATCCAGGTTGACGGCATTAGAAAATCGTCTAAGCTTGCTGCTCAAACCCTAAAATATCTCAAACAATTTGTTAAACCAGGAATTAGCACTGAAGAACTAAACAAATTGGCACACAAATATATTGTTTCACACAAAGCCGTCCCCGCACCACTTAATTATGGCGGTTTCCCTAAAAGTATTTGTACATCCGTCAACGATGTTGTTTGTCATGGAATCCCTTCCCCTAATCAAGTCCTTAAAGATGGAGACATAATAAATCTTGATATTACCACCATTTTAGATGGTTATTTTGGTGACGTGTCAGCCACTTTTCCTGTCGGGAAAATTTCTAAATCTAGCCAAAATCTAATTGAAGTTACCAAAAAATCACTTGATAAATCTATCGAAACCCTTAAACCCGGTCGTGATTTAAATGATTGTGTTGGTAAAGTGATCGAACCTTTTGTCCAAAAGTATGGGTTTAGCGTAGTTAGAGATTTGGGCGGACATGGTGTTGGGTTAAAATTCCACGAGGATCCTTTTGTTTTTCATTTTGACAATAAACGAGATAAGGTAATTCTTAAACCAGGCATGATCTTCACCATTGAGCCAATGGTAAATGCATCAAATAATTTTCAAGTCACCCTCGATACTAATGACAATTGGACCATTAGAACTATGGACGGCTCACTCTCAGCTCAATTTGAGCATACTATTTTAATCACCCCTACTGGTTCTGAAATCCTTACTATTTATTAATTTAATTTAATTTATTAATTATTTATTTATTTATTTTGGCTACTTACTAAAAGCTAATAACTATTAACTAAATATGAAAATACTTGATGGCAAAACCACTTCTCAAAAAATTCTTGATTCTCTAAATTTAGAAATTGAAAAACTAAATTTACATCCAACTCTCGACATAATCATTGTTGGCAATGACCCTTCTAGTCTCAAATATGTTGAACTCAAACAACAAAAGGCCGAGTCTGTTGGTATTGGTGGTCAAATCCACCAACTTGGCCAAAATTGTTCTACTCAAACGGTTGTTGATTTAATCAATAAGTTAAACGATAACCCTACTGTCACTGGTCTAATGGTGCAACTTCCTTTGCCACCTCAAATTGATACTCACCAAGTGCTGTCTGCAATCGATATTGACAAGGATGTTGACGGTCTAAACCCTATCAATTTAGCCCTGCTTTTTCAAAAAAATAGTCAAGGAATTCCTTCGGCTACATCCTTTGGAATTATCAAATTATTGGAAGAATATAAAATTGATATTGACGGTAAAAATGCGGTAATTATAGGACGAAGTCCTGAGGTTGGTTTACCTCTTTTTGCCCAATTATTACGCAAAAATGCAACTGTTACCGTTTGTCATTCTCACACTCAAAACTTATCCAAAATAACCAATCAAGCAGATATTCTAGTTTCTGCTATTGGTAAGCCTGGCGCTTTTGGTGGGGAGTTTGTCAAACCAGATGCTGTGGTCATCGATGTCGGTTTTGGAATTGACCCAAATACCGGCAAAGTAAGTGGTGACTTCAATTTTGATCAAATCAAAGAAATTGCTAAGTTTATCAGTCCCGTCCCTGGTGGAGTCGGACCTATGACCGTCGCCTCACTTTTATTCAACACTGTCCAAATCGCTAAGAAATAGAGATAATATAAATCTATTTAACTTTATTTAAAATTATCTTACCTTCTACAACAGAAATAGGTCCATGTTTTGTTATTAATTCCAACTGATTATCATCAATTATTGTAAACACTTCAGTAACACTATCTTTATCTAAGTATACAGAATCTTCTGTAGAATAATCATAATTATAATATTGTTTTGTATAGGTTATTTTATTACCATCAACCGAATAAATACCTTTGTCTAATTCACCTTCCATACCATCACTGTTTTGAAAAGTCGCTGTATTATCATCTTTTAACACCAGTTTGATTTTTTTGATCAATTTTATTCCAGAAGTTCCAGTCCACTCTTTTTCGTATAAATAAGTACCATAAATATTTGCATTTTTATTCAACAAAGATTCTGTGGAAATTATCTCTTGTGTTGATTTATTTCCTTCATTATTAGTTTCAACAATGGTCGGCTGTGATTTTTCCAAATTAGAAACAATAACTTTATTTCTTTTTTCAATTTGAATTCCTGCAAATATCAATCCAACAGCCACTACAATTCCTAAAATTATATATAAAATAATTTTAGACCAATTATTTTTTTTAGGGTTATAACTGGTACTTCATTCAAAGATTGATTAGGTATTTGTGTTTCATTTTCCATACAATTATTATAAACTAAATTACAGGGTTATTCATTAATT
>CAZCYK010000037.1:0-6716 GCA_964502975.1 uncultured Gammaproteobacteria bacterium
TCAGCTGGCATAATATTTATTTAAAGCGGTAATAGTTTTTTGAATATTTTCTTTGAAAAGTGGATATTGATTGACAAAGACACGAAGATTTTTAAATAAATCCTGAATATTAGTTGTAGTGTCAATATCGGAAAGGACTAATCTGGCAATTTTTACACTTTCTGTTTCATCAATCTGATTGTCGGTAAAAAGGAAATCTAGGGTATTGAGAATCTGGCGTTCTATAATTATTTTTGTTTTAAGAAAACCAGATATTTTGGTGACCATAATCTAATTTTAAGTATAGCTTAAATTAGATATTTAGGTTTATCTTTTGACAGCGGAAAGGACTTGTTTTTTGGCCATGTCGAGAGTAGTGTCGTTGACGACAGAAATTTCGGCAGCAAGATGGTCGAGGGCTTGTTCAAAAATCAATTTTTCAAAACGAGAAAGTTCTGTTTCAGTTGGATGAGAATTGAGATAGATTAAAAGACGGCCGGTTTTGAGGGGGTCATTTTGATATAAGACTTCTTTGAGTAAATTGGAAGTATTGGTCTGATTGGTAGACTTGGGAAAATCTAAAGGAAGTTCTTTTGGTAGTTGTTTTAGTAATTCTTTGGCTTCAGTTTTTGTTAGTAAAGGTCGAAGACAAGCTTTGGAAAAATTGTCTAAAGGGATAAAACTTGATGAGCTTCCTTTACTACTGTCTTTTAATAGTGGAGCGTAATAAATATTGTTGTTTTCAATCTTTGTAACAACGTGCACCTGTTCAGAATCGATGATCATTTGATCAACAGTAATTTGATAGTTCACAAAAAACTCCTTTATTAATTTACTAATAATTCAAATCTCTAGTGGTGTAACACATGGATTAATACTAAATATAGTATACCATTTTTTAGGAACAAAAACCAAAGGCTAATGAAGTGTTTTTTGAATTTCGCGTTTTTTTATTTTTTCTCTTTTTTCAAATTTTCTCATTTTACGACCAACTCCAATTTCAACCTTAAACCACTTACCTTTTAAATGGATAGCAATTGGGATCATCATATATTTTTGATGACGAAGAGAAATAAGTTTGGCTATTTCTTTTTCTGAAAGTAACAAATTTCTTTCGAGAGTGGTATCGACATCAATATTCCGAGAATATTTGTAAACTGGAATTTTAAGATTAAACAAAATTGGTTGACCATTGATAATTTCAACTCTAGAACCGATAAATTGGGGTGTTTGGACGCGTAAAGACTTGGCATCGGCTCCAGAGAGAGAGATACCGGCATCAAATTTGTCAATAAACTGGTAATCAAGGGAATCCTTGTTGAAGTAACGCATGCGTTAGTTTATCAGATTTTTAACCCTAACCCTACCCTTTCCCTCGATCCCGCAGCGGCGGGACAAGGGTAAAAGCCAGTTAATCTAATTTTATTTAAAAAATAACTTTATAAAGTTATTTGGTAGATTTTTTGGTCGGAAGAAAGGAAATATATAATTTTATTGGCGGAATCGAAAGCCAAATCGATAATTTTAAATTTGCTTAAATTGTATTTTGAACTAAATTCTCCATTTTTTTTGTAGACATAAATAAATTGAGAATTGTCGTTAAAAACGATAAAGTCACTATCGGGGCTAGTAATAAGAGAAAAGGTTTTAATAAAGTTGTTGTTTTGCTTTTGGTCGAATTTATCTTTTACCCCGCTAGTATATAGTTCTATTTGGCCAGAATGATTTAACACCCAAATTTGACCATCAATTGCTAAAGAGTTGGAACCAATTTCTAACTTTAAATCATTTTTAAGCCATTTTTGAGGCGAAGAATATCCACTAGAATTTGGCGTTAACTTCCAGATTGATTGATTTTGGTTGTCTAAAACATAAAGAGATCCATTCCAAAAATCAATATCATCAATAGAAAGAGAAGTCTCAAGTGAGCCAAAATCAAACTTTGAGGATAAGTTATTTTTTTCGATTAAACTTAATTTATTATCCTTTAATAAATAAGGGTCGTCGTTATTAAATACTAAATGAGAGGCCGATTTTACATCGTCAGAAATAATTAAGCTTTGATTAGATTTGGTTTGAGGATTAAAAATATCAATTCGTCCTTTTGTAGAATCGAGTAGGTATAAATTTTTATTGGAAAAATAAATTCGGGAAAATTGTGGTTGGCTGACAATAAAAGAAGTATCTTGAACCATTTGTGGTTTAAAATTATCGTCACTGCCGGTTTGGGATAATATTGTATCTATAAGGGATTGGTATTGAGATATTTCTTGTTGATTAACATTTAAATTACTCATTTGATTGGCTAATTCCTTGGCTTCTTTAGCTACTTTTGAAGCTGCATCTAAATCAAGTCCTTTTAGTGTATTAACATTGTTTAGTTTTTGTTCTAATTCTGTTTTTAGCAATTTATAACTTGACTCGGCCTTGATTGATTTGTTTTTTTGATTACCATAATAAATACTTATACTGAGACCAATTATCAATAAAATTGCAATTATAAGTTGAGTTTTTTTGCGATGACTAACTTTGGAATTCGATTGATGATGAACAAAAATTGAATCGGGTTTTTGGGAATAAATTGATGTGTGCGAAATAGTAGGAGAAGATTGGATTGGCGGCGAATTATTTTCTTCAATAACTGCTTGAGTATCGGGACTTATAGTTTCTATTTGTTCGTCTTGATGACATTCAATTAAGACTGCTGAAACTTGATTCTGGTCAGGAGCAGAATATAGTAGAGATAAAAAATTTTCTTCAATATTTTGAATTTTTGTATCAACTAAAATAGTTTTTATTTTTTCTAGGGGAATAGTTTCTAAAAATCTAGAACTAGTTAATAGAAGACGGTCATTGTTTAAAATAGGTCCATGAGATGAAAATATCTGGCTGGGTTTTCCACTAATTATATGGCTGATTTGAGAGTTTCTTTGTAAGATACAACTATTGGCACCCAAAGTAGCCAAAAAAACATGATCTTTTTGAACAACAGCCAGAACTAGGTCTATTTCGTAATTTAAAAAAATTGGGTTTTGGGAAAGTAAATTTAGGGCATTTTTTAGATCTAAATTGATATCATTAAACTTTTGGGAGTGATATAACTGATTAATTTCAGCGATAATATCGTGGCCGATAGTAACTGGCTCGTCAGTTTGGCTGTTTTTTAAATTTATCAAACCAAAAAGGTGACCTTTGGTGAGCTTAAGTTCATCATCTGGTTCATTTTCCCAATATTGAGACCAACAAGTTGGTTTGTTTTTCCCAATAAAAGATCGACAAATAAAATGCATTAATTAATGATACTACAAAGCCACCATACTCAAAACAAGTACTACAGAAACAATTAGATAAACATAAGAAATAACGATTAGAATATGGTTGAATTTGTCACTGATATTTTTTGACATCGAAGTAACTTGTTTAACAACAATTACAGAAAATATTAGGTTTAAAATTGAACTAATTATAAAAAATATTTTTATAATAATAAGAAAATAATTTTCAAGACCCAAAAAATTAATCATGAGAACCTCCTTGCTGTGTTGTTCTTTCACTTTCCTGCAGTTCTTTTATTAATTTTATAATTTTTGAAGGATTGGGAACTTTTTCGAAATTGATCTGATTGATTTCAGAAGCTGTTTGAATAAGAAGATCACCAAAATTAAAGAAAGTCGGCAATAAACCTTTAACAGAAGAAGACACATCTTGAACTTTACAAATTTCTGTTTGAGCAAAGTGTTTGTTTAAAAGATTATTAAAGCTTATGTCGATAATTCTTTTGTTGGTAATTATATAGAAATCAAAATACCAAGATAAAAAATTTTCAAAAGTAAATATGAAAGTAATTAAATACCAAAAAAAAATTACTGATAAACGATATGCAGTTGGTAAAAAATCAATAAAACTAAAATAACGCAAAAATAAAGGAATTATTAGCATAAGAATAGACATCGCCATCCAAGAAATATTGCTTACTAAGTGAGGACGAACAGCAAGATAAATTGTTTCATCTGTTTCTTTTTCGGCAAAAGTTAAAATTTTTGGATTAACCAAAAAATTGGAAAAAGAGCTTTTGCTATGACCTAGGAGGTTATAAACATTTTGTCTAAAACTATTATCGTCATCTACAGATTCGGTTTTTAGAGAAGATTTTTTTGTTGGCGGGGTTGAATTGTGGTCAAAAACTGTAAGTTTTGGTTTCTGGTCGGTTATGATGGGGTCGTCTGGAGCAATATTATCAAGATCCTTTGATCGATTCATTGATGTAGTTTATCAAAAAAAATCTATCTCAGCTATACAGTAGTGTCTTTTATTTATTTTCAATCTTCCCCCTACCCACTTCTTTAATCCTGCAGTAGCGGGACAGGCTAAGACGGGGGAATTTGGGGCAAGTTTAAATAATATTGTTTATTTCTAAAAGAGATTTGATTTGAGAAGCTAAAAATGAGGCATTGGATTTTTTGGGGAGATGTAAAAAAAGATGTAAGGTGTTGAGTTTTTTTTGATCTAAATAAAGTTGGGTGGAGTAAGCAATCCAATTGCAATTGTAAGTTCCCATATTAGAACTGATGGCAAAGATATTTGAATCATAATTTTCAATAAGTGGAATATTTAAATCAATTAAAATTGGAGAGAAGGGATAAATAGACTCATTGTTGTAGGCATTTTTGGCTTGGGTTTCGATGCGAATTTTGGAAAAATCACCATACTGATCACCAAGACCAATAATCAAGTCGTATTGATAGTGGTTAATATGTTTTTGGAAAAATTGACGGGGGTGAAAACGAATTAGCTGAAATTCAATCTCCCCCTGACCCCCTCTTTGACACGAGGGGGAAGAAAATATTTTTTGGAGTTCAAGAAGGGTGCGGTGGGAAATATTGGTTCCCCATTGGTTACTGAAGGCATAAACTAAAATAGATTTTCGATCGTCGATCATACAAACCCTCTTGTCCCGATAAATCAGGACATCCTCCCTTAAAAAAAGGAAGAAGTCTTAAAACAAATAAATATATTATTTTTTTTCAACGTTAAAGAGGTCGGATTTGATAACAATTGCACCGGGGGCACGAAGATTGAAAGCAGTTTTAAAGTCGGAAGCAGAAAAAGTAAAATCACCTTTGTCGGTTGAGACACGAACATTTTTGGTCACTCCACCGGTTGAATAATCGACAGAAACAGAGTTGATGGAAGATACTGGACCACCCTTGTCGCCGACTTGGCGACGAAGTTCGTCGCGTGACCAAGCGTTGCCATCACAGGAACCAATACAATTTTCGATTTGAGACAGGTGACTCGAATCATCTGTTTTGTCAAAATATAAAACAGCATTGATAATGTCGGCAAATTCGCTAGTGTTTAACCAAGGATGGGATCGACCGTAAGCGTCGTTACTGCGGGTTTTGTACCAGCCTTTGTAGTACCAAGGTGAAGCTTTTTCGTAGGAATCGTTGGGCCAACAAGATTGGTTACCACAAGTGGTATCCCAAATTTGAGGAGTGGAGTGGTCGAGAGAAGAATATGAAAGAGTAGCTCCACCAGAAGTAGAAGCGTACATGGTGGAAAAAATATTGCCAGTTTTGTTGCTTTTAATTACTATGCCTTTAGTATCTTCAACTGCTTGTTTCCATTTTCCGGGATTATTGTAACGAGTAGAACTATAAACTTGACAACTTTCGGTGGTACAAATAGATTTGGAACGATTATTAGTATAGGCCAAAGCATAGGTGCGAGCGGCAATGGCTTGAGCTTTGAGGGCTTCATAGCCTCCTTCATCACCCCAGCGAGCGGGCATTTCGGCTATACCGACTAAATAATTATCTTCAAATGGAAGATTGCCAACAGAGGTATCAATTGATCCACCAGTGTCAATCTTTTCAATTTTTATATCACCATAATAAGCTTTAAGAATGGTTTCATAATTTTGACCAGCTTTTGAGCGACCAAAAGCACCATATTGAGACATACCCTTGCGATGTGGGGCTCCAAAAGAAAAAAGAGCAAAAGCAGGAGAAAATCCTGGATTGTAGTCTGCCCTAGAAGCTGGGTCGTCAGAAGATGATACTTCACCAACAGAAGTGTTAAACATGGCCGTTTTCTCGGCGATTAAAGATTGTTGTTTGGCGGAAAGCTCGGCCTTGTAGGTTTCGGCTTTGGTGATTTCTTGATTTAAAAAACTAAAACGAGATTCAAGATTATTTTTAAGTTTGGCTAGGTTGTTTTTTTGAGCTTCCAGTTTGGTTTTATTGGTATTGAGACTAGAAATATCAGTAGTGTATTTAACGATAGTTTCTTTATCCTTGCCAATTATTGATTGATACCAAGTATATTGTTGAATTAAAGAATTTCCCTCTTGAGTAGACAAAAAAATCATTAGAGGGTTAAATTTTTTGGTGTTGATGTAATATCGCCTGACTCGTTCTCCTAGTAATTCTTTTTGATTTTCTAATTCTGATTCTTTTTGAGCTAAGCTTTGATTGAGTTTAGAAATATTTGATTCGATACTAATAATTTGAGTTTTGGCCGTAGATATCTTTTTTTTAAGATCGACGGTTTCGTTTTTTAGAGGAGTAATAGCCGCCTCTAAATCAGAAATTTGTTTGGAAATTTGGTCAATTTGGTTTTGAAGATCGTCAGAAAAAATAGGTTTGACACTAAAAAGCACCAGCAACGAAATTAGGAATAGAGATAATATTTTTTTGAAATTAAGATACACTATGTAAGTGTAGCATTTGATA
>CAZCYK010000038.1:0-6130 GCA_964502975.1 uncultured Gammaproteobacteria bacterium
CCTGCGACCTCCTCCTTAGAAGGGAGGCGCTCTATCCAACTGAGCTATGAGGACGAGTTAAAATTTTTAATCTCTAATGACTAATGTCTTAGTAATTAGAAAATATACTTTGTGATAATTGGTAAGGAACATTGATATTTTACCAAAATTTGGTTAAAAAGCTTTTTATTCGATCAATTAAGTTAAATCTAGCTCGATATACTGGGGTGCTTTCTGATAAAAGACTAATTTCAGTTTCAGGTAAATTTTCCCAAGATAGCGTAATACTTTTTGCATGAGTATCTTTAATTTTAAATTCATAATTAAAAATTTTTATTTGACCTGGCTTGATTTTATCGTTTTCGTTTGTACACAATGGACTAATTTCTATATTTGAACCAACATTTGGATTTATACAAAATTGATTTTCTCCCCAAATTGATTGACCGGTATTTTTAAGGCTAATCTGTCCTGAGTATTGATGGTTAGTAAAAATCAAAAAAGGGAGATGAATGCCATACATTTCATATTTGGTTATTTGTTCTGGTTTATTATTTTTCTTATCAAGATCAATTAGTTTTTGATATTCTGGATAAAGCACTTCTTTTTGATCTAACCAGGAAAAGTGGTCAAATGGTTCTTGGGGATAATTGTAGATAAATGGTGTAACTGCCTTGATTCTTTGATCTTTAGACCAAATTTCGTATGCTTCAACTAAAAATTGAGAAGTGGTTTTGGTGGTGTAAAAATTATTACGGCCGTTGAGACCTTCATTGTGTGGCCAACCTGTTTCAGTTATATAGACTGAGTATTCTTTTTCTACTCCGAGTTCTTTTAGTAAATTCAATTCCCAGGAATAACCTAAAATACTGTGTCGACCAGTATCTTTTGGAGTACCTAAAAATCCATGGTTTGGGTAAGAATGAGAAGCAATCCCGTCTAAGTAGTTAAAATAACTGGGATTATAGGTAAATATTTCTTGATAAACTTGTTGAGCTGATTTGAAATTTGGAGGTGACTCAGGCGATGCTAAATCGAGGCCTGCGCCAAGTATAAAAAAATTTGGATTATAATTTTTAAGCTTTTGGGAAGTATAGATAGAGATATCAACATAATTTTTGATATCTACTTCCCCACCCCACTCTTGGCCGTGGTTGATTTCATTAAATAAAATAACGTGCTGGGTAAGGGTTGGCCAATTGAGAGAATTTAAAAAACTGGTCAATTTATCAATATCTGAAAATGAAGGAACCTTCCAGTTTTGTCCATCAGCGATTGTAGATAGTCTAACTATGGGGATTAAGTGGTGTTCTCGACAATTATCAAAGAAATTTTGCCACATACCTTTGTCAAGTTGGTCGAGTCGAATGACAATAGTGATCCAACCCCAGTCTCCGCCATTAGAATTTATAATGTCTTTGGCTGACAACAAATCCTCGGGTTGAGTTAGATGAAGACCAAATATATTATCAGATGATAAAATAGGCTTAGTTGAAGAAATAAAAAAAACACAAAAAAATAGCAAAAATAGGGTAATTTTTTTATAGATAGTAGATTTTACTAAGTTTTGCAAATTTTTTTTAAAAAATAAGTATGTAATTCTACCAAAATGAATAAAGAAGAAATTATAAAAATGAAGATATCTCGAGTTGAGAAGGAAATTCGAGATACTCCTTACGATAAATCGTCGGAGCACCACCATGGTGTTTTGAAGGCTAAATTGGCCAAGCTTAAAGACGAATTGGACGGTCCGATGAATAAAGGTGGTGGTGGAGGGGTTGGATATGCAATTAAACACTCTGGTAATGCCTCAATTGTGTTAGTAGGATTGCCAAGTGTAGGAAAATCGACGTTGTTAAATAAAGTGACCAATGCAGAATCCAAGGTGGGAAATTATGACTTTACAACTCTAGGAGTGGTTCCGGGTATGATGGAATATAAGGGGGTTAAAATTCAAATATTGGATTTACCAGGAATAATAGAAGGAGCATCTGGTAACAAGGGTTTTGGTAGAAAAGTAATTTCGGTAATCAGAGCGTCTGATTTAGTGGTGTTGATGACCGACATTCAAAGGTTGGATTGGTTAAACGTGGTTGGTCAAGAACTCTATAATTCTGGGATTAGATTAAACGATACTCCTCCAAAAATAATAGTTCATAAAACCCATAAAGGGGCGTTGCAAATAATCGATCCTTACAACTCTTTTAGTAAAGAAGATATCGCTGATATTGCCCAAGAGTTGGGTTTTGATAATGCCATAATTCAGTTGAATGAGAAAATTGAATCGATAGAAAGATTAATTGATGGTCTAGTAAAAACACGAAAATATATGCCAGCGGTTGAAATAATTACTAAAATGGATTTGGTCAAGCCTAATGATATTAAAAAAATTCCTGATAGAGTATTAAAAATGTCGGTTGATGATAATGTTGGTATTGATGAATTCAAAGAAAGAGTTTGGAAGGGTTTGGGTTTGGTTAGGGTGTATTTGAAAAAAGAAAAAATTGGAGAGGCTGATAAAAAAGAACCTTTGATCATTAAAAATACAGCAACTTTAGACCAGGTATTAAAACGGATTTCAAATCAAATGAGGGATGATGTAAACAAAGTGTATGTTTGGGGTGAAAAAGCAAAATTTCCTGGACAAGAAGTGTCTTTTAGTTTTAAAGTGTTTGATGAGATGGAAGTGTTTTTTGGAAGATAGATTAGATAAATAGCTTATTAGTTGAGTAGATAATTAGTCTGGTTGGATTGAACGAATTTTTTGAGAACGGGATTTGAGAGTATTTTTAGAAATTTTAGGAGAATTTTCAAATAGAATTCTGGCAGCGGTTTTTGGTCTGGGCGAAAATTTAAACACATGAATTTTTGAAAAACCTATTTGTTGACAAAGATTTTGGGTTTCTTGAAAATCAGCGTCTGTTTCGGTGGGAAAACCAACGATGATGTCAGTACCTAGTTTTAAATTTTCAATTTTCAATTTACAATTTTCAATTTTATCTAAAATATCATTTTTTGTATAAGGGCGGTTCATGAGTTTAAGGATTTTGTCTGAACCTGATTGAATAGGAATATGGAGAAAGTGAGACAATCGGTTCTGATACATTGGTTGTTGATACAGATTAATAAAATCTTGGGTTAAACAATTTATAGGGATTGAGCCAAAACTAATTAATTTTATTTTTGTCTTGTCTAAAATGTTTTTTATAAGTATAGATAGGTCATATTGATATTGGTCTATATTAACTCCAGTGATTACTATTTCTTGATAGCCGTTTTTTATTGCTTGATTTACGGTTTTGATAACTTCTGCAATTGGAATCGAATAGAGATAGTTTCGTTTGAAGGGTACGATACAGTAAGAACAAAACTGAGTGCAACCTGATTGGATTTTGAGAAGATATCGATTGGTTTTACTAAATTTGTCTTTTATTATTGGAGTGTAAGATGATTTAAGTTTTTTAAGAATTTTTTCTTTGTCTTGATTATTATAAACAGTTACATTTTTTAAGTCTTTTATCTTTTTGAATTCAGCACAGCCGCTAACAACAATCTTGGCTTTAGGAAATTTTTGATGAATAGTTTTTACTTTGTTTATGGACTCTTTTTCACCTTTTTTGGTGATAGCGCAAGTGTTGATTAAGATAATCGATGGAAGATCGTCGACTGTTGAAGGGAGATAGCCTTTCTTAATTAGAATTTGAGACCATTGATTAGTTTCGGCAGCGTTGACTCGACAACCAAAATTTATGGCCAAAAAAGTTTTTTGACTAGAGTTAGATTTGGGTTTTGAAATATTCAATGGTTTTGATTATACCAGCTTCAAGGGATATTTTTGGTTCCCAATCTAATATTTCTTTAGCTAGAGTAATATCTGGACAACGTAGTTTTGGGTCATCTTGAGGAAGATCTTTTCTAACAATTTGGCTTGTTGATTGTGGGATTATTTCTTTAATAATATTTGCCAACTCTTCTATAGTAAATTCGATGGGATTTCCCAAATTGATTGGTCCAATAAAGTTTTTGTCGTTGTTCATCATTTTATCCATGGCAACAACTAGATCGTCGATATATTGGAAGCTTCTGGTTTGAGAACCCTCTCCATAAATTGTAATGTTTTCGTTTTGAAGCGCTTGAATTATAAAATTAGAGACAACTCGACCATCAAGTGGGTCCATATATGGTCCATAAGTATTAAAAATTCTGATAACTCTGATGGGAAGTTTATAGGTTCGATAGTAATCAAAAAGTAAGCTTTCGGCGGCTCTTTTCCCCTCATCATAACAAGAACGGAGTCCGATTGGGTTTACGTTCCCGAAGTAAGTTTCTTTTTGAGGGTGCTCAAGTGGGTCACCATACACTTCTGAAGTTGATGAATGCAAAACAGGGATATTTCCGTTTCGGCGGGACAATTCGAGAATATTATAAATTCCAAATACTGATGATTTCCAAGTTTGAATTGGATTTTTTTGATAAGCTGGAGGCGAAGCGGGACAGGCTAAATTGTATATTTGATCAATATTGGTTAATTCGATTGGGTTGGTAATATCGTGGTGGATAAATTCAAAATTTGGGTTTGATTTTAAATCGGAAATATTTGATTCTCGACCGGAATAAAGATTATCAAGACATAAAATTTTATGGCCTTGATTTAAAAGGTGTCGACAAAGATTGGTGCCGATAAAACCGGCTCCACCAGTAACTAAGATTGTTTGAGGCATTAATTAAGAATTAATAATTAAAAATTAAGAATTAAAAACGACCTAACCAATTATACTTTAGTTTATCAAATGTACCGCTTTTGAGTGCATCGCGGATTTGTTGAGTAGTGTTTATCATAAAGGCAAGGTTGTGCAATGTCATCAGTCTATAGCCTAGTAATTCTTGAGTTTTAAAAAGATGATGGATATAGGCTTTGTCGTATTGTAGACAAGCAGGACAGTGGCAGTTTGGGTCGAGTGGTGTTTGGTCAGTTTTAAATTTTGAGTTCATAATTTGGCTTTTAAATTTGTTTTTACAATCGTGGCTGGAATTACCAGTTCGGTGTAAAAACTGTCCGCCTCGAGCCATTCGAGTGGGTAAGGTGCAGTCCATAGAAGTAACTCCTTGTCCAAAAAAATCAAAAAGATCATCAATCTCCCCCACTCCAAGTAAATGTATCGGTTTTTTGGTTTTTAGGGCGATTGGTAAGGAGTAAGAAACAGCTTGTCTCATTTTGTCTTTTGGTTCACCGACTGATACTCCCCCAATGGCTATACCATCAAAGTCTTGTGAACAAATAAAGTTGGCTGACTCTTCTCTTAAATCTTTATAGTAACTTCCTTGAATAACACCATATAATTTTAGATCTTGATTTAACTTTTGATTTAATTTTTTATGTTCGGTAAGGGATCTGAGAGCCCAACGATGGGTTCGATCTAAGGCTTTTTGGGCATATTTTTTGGTAGCTGGATATGGGGTGCATTCGTCAAAGGCGATAATATAGTCTGCAGCTAAATTGTGTTGGACTTGTAGAGAACTTTCTGGAGTAAAAAAGTGAAGTGAGCCGTCAAGATGAGACCTAAATTCGACGCCGTCTTCGGTTATTTTGACTAAATTACCGGCACCATTATGATCTTTTGCTAGAGAAAATACTTGAAAACCTCCAGAATCAGTTATTATTTTACCGTTCCATCGGGTAAACTTGTGTAGTCCACCAAATTTTTTTATATTTTTGTCTCCTGGACGAAGATATAAATGATAGGTATTACAAAAAAATATTTCAATCCCTATTTGTTCCATTTCTTGAGGAGAAAGAGATTTTACGGTGGCTTGAGTGCCAACTGGAATAAAGGTCGGTTGAGTTAACATGCTCTAGATTATATCATCGGGAATTTTATTGTATAATAGAGCCACGATTTTGCCGCAGTGGTGAAACTGGTATACACGCAAGACTTAAAATCTTGTGCTCTCAACAAGCGTGGGGGTTCGATTCCCTCCTGCGGCACTTTTTAAAAAAGTATTTAGTATTTGGTATTAAGTATTCAGTATAATTTTTAATTTTATACTAGATACAAAATACTAGATACTAAATACTGATTTCAATCGGGGATTGGCGCAATTTCCGCCAGAGGCGGATCAGCCTTTGGCTGAGGCTAGCGCTAATTCTCTT
>CAZCYK010000039.1:0-5939 GCA_964502975.1 uncultured Gammaproteobacteria bacterium
AAGATATTCGGCGTGATTCAAACGAATTGGCCGACAAGTTAGCCAATCAAGCCATGGATAATCATTTTTAATATGAAACACTTATTAACCAATCTGCTTATTGCCCTAGCAATTACCGCTACCCCGCTACTTATACTCTTTGCCCCTTTGGTTATCAATTACAACAAAAGTGGCAACAAAACATATCTTTTAGACAAAGATTATTCTCATTTGTCTCGAGAGGAAATTATAACTCGAATTAATCACGACTATTTTTTACCCCAAAAAATTGATTTAAAATTAAACGATCAGATTTTTTCTATCGACACCGCTTCGATTTCGGCTAGCATTGATACCAATAAAGTCGCCAGTACGCTTTTATATCGCCGTCTTGACGAGGGCATCATTAATTATGTTAAATATTTCTTTAACCCCAAAAAATTTAATCTAAAGATATCCTATGATGAACCTAAATTAACCCAAATTATCCAAGATATTGCTTTTCAAATAGACAAGCCTTATATCCCCACTGAGCTTATAGTTAAAAATAAAAATATAACAGTTGCTCAGGGTATAGTTGGTTTGTCGGTAGACCAAGAAATTCTTAAAAACAATATTGTCGATAACCTAAGTATTGGCAAATTTGACGAACCAATAACAATTGAAACTAAAACCATTGGTACCATTCCAACAACTTCTCAAATTGATCAAACTATAATTAGGGCCAAGAATTTAATTGATAAATCAATTATTTTGTCTACTACTTTAGATACAATTACTATCGATGATCAAACGCTTATTTCTTGGATTGATTTTAATAATGGTTTTCAATTAGACAAGGTTAATTTATACACTCAAAATATTGCCCAAAGTTTTCAGAGAGATCCAGTTGATGCCCTGTTTAAATTTGAAAATGGAAAGGTTCTCGAATTTAAACCCGCCCAAAATGGAGTTATCATCAACTCCAGCGATCTTTCAAAAGAGCTTGTGTCGTCCTTTATTAATCTTGAGAAATCAACTGAGAAACAAGAAAAACTAAAGGCTTCTTTTCAATCAATTGAACCAAAAATAAAAAATAGTGATGTTAACGATTTGGGTATCAAAGAATTATTAGGTAGCGGTACTTCAACTTTTTGGCACTCTAGCGCCACCAGAAATATCAATATTGCCAAAGGTTCATCAATTATCAATCGAATTTTAGTCGCCCCAGGAGAGACTTTTTCTTTCGTCAAATCCCTAGGAGCAGTTACTTTAGAAGCAGGCTATAAGCAGGCCTACATTATCCGTCAAGGTAGGACAGAGCTGGATGTTGGTGGGGGAGTCTGCCAAGTCTCCACTACTTTGTTTAGAGCCATGCTCAATTCTGGC
Source organism: uncultured Gammaproteobacteria bacterium (assembly GCA_964502975.1). Lineage (GTDB taxonomy): Bacteria > Patescibacteriota > Microgenomatia > UBA12405 > UBA12405 > WARW01. The sequence goes on from CAZCYK010000039.1 coordinate 1,348, forward strand.
CTTAACATCACTGAAAGGAAAAACCACGCTTATCGTGTCAGTTATTATGAAGAAGACTCAAAACCTGGCTTTGATGCCACTGTTTTTATTCCCAGTCCCGACCTAAAATTTATTAATGATACCAATCATCACGTTCTAATTCAGAGTATTTTAGATATGGACAATCGTCGCCTGACTTATGAAATTTATGGCACTTCTGATGGCCGAAAAGTAGATATTACCAACTATCGTCAATGGGCTTCTACTCCACCTCCACCTGATGTTTGGATAGATGATCCAACCTTACCAGTGGGGAAAGTTGTCAAAGATGAACAAGCCATTCGTGGTTTAAAGACTGCTTTTGATTGGACAGTTACCAATCAAGACGGTAGCGTACTCCATCAAAAAACTTTTCAATCAAATTTCGCCGCTTGGGCTGCCGTCTACCGCCGTGGTCCAACAAACTAATTATTAAATACGTTACATTTTCGAACTTAAATCAAGATTATTAATCTCTTCCTAAAATTAATATTGTTTATCTAACAATTTTTAAGTTACCATCTTTATCAATAAAATGATCTCCGCCTCTTTTAAATTTCTCTTCAATTATTTTTGTAACTGGCAACATCCATCTCCGTCCAGAAACCCATATCGTTGTCTTATTATTAGTAAATCTCGGTTTACCAATGGAGATTAATTTTCGGACCAAACGAGTATCCTCTTCTGCTGAAAGTTGTGGCCAACCTCCGACCTTCATAATATCTTTTTTTCTAAAGGCAATGTTTGCAAACCCGACAATCCCATTTTTTGGGAAAAACTTAATTTCATATTTTCTTATTAATTTCATAATCGGATTAATTAGAGGTAATGATTTTCCATCATAAAAATTTATTTCTCCTATAGATACAGTTACGTTTTCATCTTCAATTATAGGTTTTGTTAATTCTTCCATCCAATTTTCACCTACCAGCGCATCAGCATCAGTCGACAAAATTATTTCGCCTTTTGATTCGACTAATCCTTTTTGACGAGCATAAGCTACTGGCGGATATTTTTTATCCAACTGATAATCAATTACTTTAACTCCACATTTCTTAGAAAATTTTGCTGTTTTATCGTTACTATTATTAACAACAATAATTACCTCGACTTTACCAATATTTTTTTGATTAGAAATAGATTCTAACAACTGCAAAATATAATCTTCTTCATTATGTGCCGGTACTATCACAGAAAACTTTGGATTTATTTTTAAACTACCTCTTAATTTAATTAATTTAGTTTTAATACTCTTTGTATAAGAATTTAATTCATTATTAAAATTATTTTTTTCTTTTTTATCTAAAACCCTTCTGTTTTTATTAATTATTTTTTTCATCCACATTGGACCAAAAACTTTACCTTTTTTTGAAAGTAATAATGATTTATTTTGCTCAATACTATGTTTCATATTTATTAAAAATTTAATCTAGGATTTCTGTCTAAGTCTTCAATTTTTTCCACAAATTTACCTCTAAGTGCTTTTTGATAAGTGACTATCCCAATCATGGCTGCATTGTCAGTATTCAAATTTTTATGCATTGGCATAAAAATTGGCAAATTAACTCCTTTTGCCAATTTTCTTAATCTTTTTCTAATTTCTATGTTTGCCAGCACTCCACCGCTAGCTAATAATGTTTTGGGTTGATATTTTTCTATCGCTAATTTGTATTTTCGAAGTAATGTCTCAAAAACTGCATTTTGAAAAGTTGCCGCTAAATTATTTAAATTTTGATAAATTTTTTCAGTCGGCCATGTCTTTACTTTATAATAAAAACTAGTTTTAAGGCCAGAAAAACTATAATCTAATATTTTTTTGTCAGCCAAAGGATGGGGGAGATCCAAAAAATTTATATCTCCTGTCTTTGCCAACCTTTCAATAATCGGTCCACCAGGATACCCCAACCCCAACATCTTTGCCGCCTTGTCCAATGCCTCTCCCGCCGCATCATCCAATGTCTCCCCAACAACAGTGTAAATCAGTTTTTGTCCTAAAGACTTCCGCCCTTCTTTAAGGGAGGATGTCGACCCCGCCACTGCGGGGGAGACAGGAGGGTTTTGTTTTAGAAATTCGTCATTAGAAATTAGACATTTATCATCCTGATTTATCAAAATCAGTTTTGTATGTCCCCCCGACACTGTCAGTGCCAATGCTGGAAAATCTACTTTTCTTTCAGGTTTCCCCTTACTATTTTTAAGCAAATTGGCCCAAATATGTCCTTCTATATGATTCACAGCCACTAGTTTTTTGTTGTATTTAATGGCTAATTCTTTGGCTTTATTTACCCCAATCCCCAAAGCAATAGCCAACCCTGGACCTAACGTCACCCCAATCACGTCGATATTTTTAATTTCTCTTTCAATTATTTCTTGAGGTGACAAATTAGTGCCCCTCCCTTCCTCAAAGGAGGGGGTAGGGGTAGATTTTGCTCTTTTCAACGCTTCCGCAATTACCGCCTCAATTCTCTCCAAATGGGCGCGTTTGGCAATATCCGGCACCACTCCTCCCCATTTAGAATGTAGGTCTGTTTGAGAAGAAATTACATTGGACAGTATTTTGTCATTTAGTAAAACAGCCGCACAAGTATCATCGCAGCTGGTTTCTATTGCCAATATTTTCATTAGTCTGTATTATTAAATTATAAATATATGAAAAATAAAAATAGTGTTTATTTAATTTTGACTATTCTTTTGGTAATTTTATCAACAATTGGCGGATATTTCCTCTTTAAGATGTATCAGGGCAGCAATTTAGTGGCCTATACTTCCACCAGTGTTCCAAAAATTGAACTTCTTCCTACCGATAGTATTGAACAGCCAGCTCAAGCCACTCCCACTTCTATTACTACTCCAACTATAATTCCGTCAGTAACCGTCGCAGTGTCGACTGCTACCGCCACCCCCAAACTAGTTTCTACTCTTGCCCCCACCAAAGTTCCAATAAACACCAAAGACCTTATTGTCTATCAAAGCAAAGAAAGTGGATTCTCGGTTTCCTATAGTAATCAGCGCCAGCTTCACCAAGATATTGAAGCTAGTGGTGATCGATATACTTTTGTCAATAAATTGGGAAATTTTGCGATACATGTTAGTCCTAGTGACAAATGGTCATGGACTCATCCTAATCGTCAATTTACTTCCACCTTATTGGTCGCAGGTAAAAATACTTTTAAATACGATATCGACACTCAAACCATTATCGACCTTCAATCAAGCGATAAAAATTACACTATTCAGTGTATCCACAATGGTCTATCATCTCTCAAAACCGAATGCGATCAGTTTGTCTCTTCCTTCCAACTTCTTTAACTTTATAAACTAGTACTTAATTTCCCTTGTCTTCTCGTCCACATATTCAAAATTTATTGAAACTATTCTAGCCTTTTTTTTCAATTTTTCTAAATATTTCTCTCCCATATTTTCTGGCCACTCGATACAAGCCACTGTAAATCCTGAGCTTGTCGAAGGAGTAAACATTTCTAAAAATTTTATTTCTTCCAAATCTTTTTCCGTCGTTATTTTATACAAATCCATATGAATAAAAAATTTTATTTTGTATCTTGGAATTTGGTTATTGGTTATTTTATACTGATTATAAATCACAAATGTCGGGCTAGTAATCTTTTCTTTTACCCCAAGTATTTGTCCAATCTTTCGACTAAAAACTGTTTTTCCACACCCCAAATCTCCACTCAACAAAAGCACCAATGGTTTTTGTATTTGTCTCCCTTTCTTCAAAGGGAGAAACGCCCCGCAGTGGTGGGGTGAGAGGGATTTGTGAAACAAAAATTCCGCAATCTTCTCTGTCTCTTTTTCTGACTTAGAAATCAAAGTCTGGGTTGCAGACCCAGTAACCAAATCACCTCGTCTTAAAATTTTAATTTCTGATTCCGTTACATCAATAACTGTTGAAGGTTTATTTCTAGTAAGTTTGCCAGCGTCAACAATCAAATCAATCATGTCTTTTTTCTTTTTTGACAGGGGTCTCAAAAAACTTTCTACCGAGTAATTTGGAGTTCTACCAGACAAATTTGCCGAAGTCGCTGTTATCGGTTTTTTTAATATATTTACCAAATTAGAGATGTACTTATTGTCGGGGATTCGAATTCCTAAAGTCCCGTTTTCTGCCTCTATCCCTCTTACCACTTTATGCTTACCTTCACTGACAATAGTAAAAGGGCCGGGGAGTAAAGATGAATAAATATTTTTTCCAATTACATTTAAATTTACGTATTCCAGAGCCATTTTAATATCTAATACTGCCACTGAAATCGCCTTACCAGCCCATCTGTTTTTAAAAGCTAACAATTTTTTAACTCCAATTTCATTGGTCGGATCAACAGCCAAAATATAGACTGTATCGCTTGGAAACACCACCAACCCCCCGTCCAAAATCACTTTGGCAGTTTTTCTTATTGTTTCTTTATAGTTACCTTTAACATCAATAATTTTCATATTTTATATTTAAAGACTTCCTCCTTTTTTAAGGGAGGATGTCACAAAGTGACAGGAGGGTTTTGTCTTAATTTCCACTATTTTCATCGCTATTATTATATCAAATTATTATTTCCCCC
>CAZCYK010000040.1:0-5822 GCA_964502975.1 uncultured Gammaproteobacteria bacterium
TTATCTACCTATCAATCTTCCAATATCCCCAACCGTTATCAACAAAATCAAAGCCAACAAAATCATCATACCTAAATTATTCACGGTTGTTTCAAGCTTTTGATTGGCTCTTTTTCTGGTAATCATTTCGTAGATTACAAAAATAATCCTTCCCCCATCCAAAGCTGGAAAAGGAAGTATATTTACTACCGCTAAATTTACCGATACTATCCCAAAAAAATGGATTACTGCCAAGATCCCTTGATCCCGCTTAATCGCACTAGTGGCTTCAAACATTCCAATCGGACCACTAACATCTTTTGGCACTTGACCAGTAAATAACCCTTTTATCATCTTAAATACTCCTCCAAAAATTATCTCCCCCCAATAATAAGCCTCTTTAAAACCAGCCCCTATCCCTTTGTCAATTCGATACCAAGGAAATTTCGTCATCTCACTATTTGAAATTGCCACTCCCATTGATCCTTCCCCTTCCGGAGGATTTTCTCTTACCTCGATCAAAGCCAAAGTTTTTTCTGTCTCACCTGTTTTAATAATTTCTAGAGCCACTTCTTTACCTTTAAACTTAGCTACTTCTTCAATCAATTCTTCAGATTTTTTAATTTGTTTTTCATTAACTCCAACGATAATGTCTTTTTCTTGCAAACCAATTTTTTCTGCCGGAGAATTTTTTGACACCGCTACAATTGACACTCGATCAGTTTCTACTGGCACTCCCAAAATCGTATAAACCACACTAAAAATCGCTATTGCTAATACCAAATTCATCAACACCCCCCCTAACACTATTAATAATTTCTGCCAGGGTTTTTTGTACTCAAACGACTCTGTTTTATTTTTTACAATGATTTGCTCTGAGCTTGCCGAAGTGGCTTGCTCTGAGCCTGTCGAGGGGTCTTCTCCCAACAATTTACAAAACCCTCCAATTGGTAACCAATTTAAACTATAAATAGTCTGTCCAATTTTTTTTCCCACAATTCTTGGAGGTAAACCCAAACCAAATTCTTCAACTCTAACCCCAGTCTTTCTCGCTGCTACAAAATGACCCAATTCATGAACCAAAACTAATACCGACAAAGCAAATACAAATATTATTAAATCCATAAATCCATTATCTACAATCTACGACCTAAAATCTACAATCTAATTTATCCTCTAATTTCTATTTCTTTCTTCCCTGCCACTTCTTCCAATTTTTTTACAAACTCATCAGTGATTTTTTGCAATTCAGTTTCATCTTTTTTAAATTCATCTTCAGATATTGTTTTTTCTTGTTTCGCTTTTTGCAAATCACTTCTATAATCACCCCGAGCCTCTCTTAACATCACTCTTGCAGCCTCCAATTTTCGCCCTAAAAGTTTTATATAATCTTCCCTTTGCTCCACTGTCAACATTGGCAAATTCATCCGAATCAATTGACCATCAACAACTGGATTCATTCCAGTATTGGCTATCATTATTCCATTAGAAATTTCTCTTATTAAGGCTTGATCCCAAGGTTGAAAAGTCAAAGATCTTACATCCGGCACTCCAATCGAACCCAATTCAATCAACTTCATCTTTTGGCCACCATAAACAGTTACTACCACATTTTCAATCAAACCTGGTGTTGCTCGTCCAGTTCTTATCGAAGCAATATCATTTACAAACAAGGATAGTATCTTCCCCATTCGCAATCTTACGTCTGAAATTTCTATCATAATTTATTATTGAGCACCTACTACTGTAGCAGTACAATCGGCTACCTCACCATCTTCAGTTCCAATACATGACCAATTGTATTCACCGTCAGTCCCCTCAGAATCATACCAGTTGATAGCTCCAATATTACAAGCTTCCTCATCTGCAGGAGCAAATTCTACTGTTTGTCCATTTGCTGTTCCACAAATTCCATCAATCACTTCGTCTATAACAACGGTTTCTTCGTCGGCGGCACTACTTCTAGTGTCTTGTGTTTTGTTTACTGATTGAACCGATAAAAATATTCCTAAGACTAAAGCCAAAGACATTAATCCATAAGCTACTAAATTTGATTTATTATTCATTTTTTTTACTTTTAAAGTATTAACTCTAAAATAATAATATCTATTATCTCAAAAAAATCAAGCGTATAAAATGTGTTTTATATCTCAAACCTAGAAAATCGGGTTAATTTCATATTTTCCCCAAATTTTGCCACCAAAGTCTTTATCATTTCTTCTATAGTTTTGCTACTGTCCTTAATAAATTCTTGTTTTAACAAATCCTCAACCGTTTCGGGATTCATAGCAGTAATCTGTAAACACAAATCTTTGGTTAGCTCTAAAAAGTCTTCGTGTTTGGCTACAAAATCAGTTTCACATTGCAATTCAACCATAACTCCAATTTTCCCGGTTGAATGGGTATAAGTAGCCACTCTTCCTTGGTGAGTTTCTCTCTCAGTTTTGCTTTCAGCTTTTTTAAATCCCTTTTCTTTTAATATTTGCTTAGCTTTGACTTCATCACCCTTAGCTTCCTCAACCGCTGATTTAATTTCCATAATCCCCAAACCAGTTTCTGCTCTAATTTTTTTTACTAATTCAATTATTTTTTTATTTTCCATATTATTTATTGCTAATTACTAATTTACTACTCAACTAATCAACTATTTAGTTCCTGCTGCTTTAATCGCTCTTCCAATTTCCTCCATAATCAAATTAACACTTTTAGTCGAGTCATCATTGGCCACTATAGCCAAATCAATTTTGTAAGGATTAGCATCAGTATCACTAATAGCTACTGTTTTGATTTTTTTTAATTTAGCTTCTTTGACAGCTGTTTTTTCGTACCCAGCATCGACTACCATCAAAATATCAAACATCTTATCTAAAGTAACCAACCCTCCAACAATTTTTTCGAGTCTAGTTACTTCTTTATTCATCTCTGATATTTCTTTTTTGGTATTTTCAGTAAATTTCCCTTTTTCGATACCTTCTTTAAGATCATTTAATTTTTTGATGTCTTTTTTAATTTGCTCCCAATTAGTAATAGTACCCCCCAACCACCGATCGGTTACATAAGGAACATTTGCATCCATTGCCACTCGTCGGACAATTTCTCTGGCTTGTCTTTTAGTCCCCACCAGTACTATTTGTTTATTGTTTCTTTTTTGGTTATAAATATAATTACAAACTTTATCCAAAGAATCCAATGTTTTAATCAAATCAATTACCTCAATCCCATCTTTTTTGCCATAAATAAAGTCCCTCGCCTTTGGATGAGTTTTTGAAATCTTGTGACCCAAATGACAGCCTGCATTCAACAAATCTTTTAATCCAACGGTTAGCTTATATTTCTTATCTTCTTTAGCCGCCGTAGCTTTAGCGGAGGCTGGCCTCTCTTCAACTTGATTTTTATTCTTTTCTATTGCCTCTTTTTCTTTTATTAATTTCTCGTTTAGCTTTTTGATATTTTCTACCGAAATTTTACTTTGGTTTTTAGCCTTAACTACTAAAGCTTTTTTAACCAAAGACTTTCCACTTCGGTTAACTGTCTTGGTTATTACTTTCGCTTGCCCGCCTAGATGCGTAGCTTTTGGTGTGGTTTTGTCTGACATAATTTTTTATTCCGATTAATCGGAATGCTCCTTATTGTACCTCGCCATAGTTTTAACGACGGCGGGTTTAACTTTCGACACTGGGTCTTTACCCCAGGATTCTCGTGTCAAAAATTATAATACCTGAATATTTAATTAGAGCCATTATAACACAAATTTTTATTCTAAAATATTCAAAATCAACCAAAACAACCTAAAAATTTATATATATTAATTTATAAGATATTAATTAAAATTAATATAGGCTATTGACTTATCTTTAAGCTTTAATATAAAAAAATTGCTAAAATATTGCTATGTCCAACGATAAATTAACCATTCTCGAAGTCCGTTTACCTCAAGAAAACGAATATACCTTCGAATCGATGTCTGCCCTACTAGCCAACTTCACTCAATTTGCCAAACCAACATTTTTAGAAAAACTAACCAACAAAAAAAAGACAATCTCTTCTTTAGAGATTGTCCTAAAAGATGGGCAAATTAGATTTTACGTCGTCGTTCCCACCGCTGATTTAGAATTCTTTCGTTCTCAAATTTTAGCTCAATATTCAAGCGCTGCCCTCAAAGAAACCCCAGATTACTTTAACAACGCCTCTCCTAAGCCAGAGCAAGACCTAAATTCTACAATAACGCCAACCCCAAATAATGTAGCAACTAACCTACACTTCACTCAATTAGGTCTTGGTAAGTCGTATAGCTATCCACTCAAAACCACCAAGGATTTTAAAGATACCGACCCCTTAAACTCTGTCCTGGCCCCACTTTCTCGTTCAAACGATACGAAAGACTTTTTTGTTTTTCAAATTATTCTTTCTTCTGCTCCCAAAAACTGGCAAGGGGGTATCATCAGCACCATTCAAGATGGAATCTTGGTAGATCGTGAACGCAATATCCGAACTGCCCACCCTGACAAAATGATTTTTGAACAAAAAATTCAATTTCCAGGTCTTTTTGCTCAAATAAATCTTATATCCAACAATCCTGGTTTAATTACTTCTGTTTCTTCTTCTTTTGGAGCTTACACCAATCCTCGTGGTAACTACATTAAATCTTTTTCGCCCGGACTTTTTAGTAAAAATAAAATATTAAAATCAATTTTAGACAGAGAAGCCACCAATCACTTAAAAAAACAAATTTTTAACACCGAAGAATTATCAATTATTTGGCATTTTCCAAATATTTTAACCAAATTACCTAATATTGCCTGGGGTAAAAAACTATATTCTGATCCACCTGAAAACTTACCAATTTCTGACAACGCGACTCCTGAAGAAAAAGCCAATATTACCTTCTTTGCCAAAACCGAGTTTCGAAACAAAGATTCAATATTTGGCATCAAACAAGGTGAAGACCGCCGTCGTCATACCTACATTATCGGTAAATCAGGTACTGGAAAAACCACCCTTATCGCCAACATGGCTATCGATGACATCCGCAAGGGCCGTGGAGTCGCTGTCATTGACCCTCACGGGGACCTGTGCAACACTATCCTCGATTACATCCCTAGCAATCGAATTAATGATTGTTGTTACTTCAATCCTGCCGACCCAGAGTTTGTTTATCCTCTAAATGTACTTGAAGCCAGTAATGAATCCCAAAAAGAACTAATTGCTTCCGGTGTCATCTCAATTTTTAAAAAACTATATGGCAATATCTCTTGGGGACCTCGGCTTGAACATATTTTAAGAAATGCCGTCTTGACTCTAGTTAACACCCCTGGGTCTGATCTAACTCATATCGTTGAAATCTTAACTGACAAAAGTTTCCGCCAAAAAGTTGTCTCTCAATTGACTAATCAAACTTTGAAAAATTTCTGGATTAACGAATTTGACCGTATGGATCCAAAATTTCAAAACGAAGCCGTTTCTCCAATTCTAAACAAAGTCGGTCAGTTTATCTCTTCTACTAATATCCGTAATACTGTCGCTCATGCCAAATCCAAAATCAATATTGCCGAAATTATGAATCAAAAGAAAATTTTGATTGCCGACCTGTCTACTGGTCGTTTAGGTGAAGACAATTCTGCTCTTCTTGGTGCCATGTTAATCACCCAAATCCAACTTTCGGCAATGAACCGGGTCTTCCAGGCCGCCGAAGACCGCGCTGATTTTTATCTATATGTTGATGAGTTCCAAAATTTTGCCACCGAAGCCTTCATTAAAATCCTTTCTGAGGCTCGAAAATTTAAGCTTAATCTAATCATGGCCAATCAATATATGGCCCAACTCGACCGCACTATTCAAGACGC
>CAZCYK010000041.1:0-5321 GCA_964502975.1 uncultured Gammaproteobacteria bacterium
CCTTTTAAAATTTTCATATTAGTAAACCTCCTGAGCCATGGAAGCAATTTTATTGAATCCTAAATCTTTAATTTCTCTAGCTACTGGTCCAAAAATACGAGTTCCCCGAGGATTGTTTTGAGAATCAATTATTACCCCAGCGTTGTCGCTAAAACGTATATATGATCCATCTACTCGGCCAAATTCTTTTTTAGTTCGAATAATAACCATTTTAACTTTTTCTTTCTTTTTGACTAAACCATTGGGAATAGCGTCTCTAACTACCGCCAAAACAATGTCGCCAATTGTTCCTTTTTTGTGGAAATGACCCTTGTAGACATGGATGACCTGGACGCTTCTAGCTCCACAATTGTCTGCTGGTTTGAGGATACTTCTTAGTTGAACCATAATTTAGTTGAATAGTTTAATAGTTGAATAGTAAATTAGTTATAAAGTTTGAACAGCTTTTTTAATAATTTCGACAGTAGTAAATCTTTTTAATTTACTAACAGGTCGAGTTTCTCTAACTTTAACAATATCGCCAATTTGGGCGGATAAATTGTTGCTAGAATAAATATTTTTATTTTTTGTAATAATTTTTTTGTATTTAGGATGGCGGCTGGTATATTCAAGAGACACGACAATAGTGTCAGACATTTTGTTTGATTTTACCTGTCCGATAAAAGTTTTACCGGTTTTGTTAGTTTTATTTTTCATTTTCTTTTTGGGTTAAAAGAGTTAACACTAGCGCTATTTGACGCTTGGTTTTTGTAAACACAGAACTATCTTTTTGATTACCAGTGGCGTACTTGGCGTTGGTTTCAACTAAACTTTTACGCAAATCAAGGAGATCTTTCTTAAGTTCATCTGGACTTTTTTGACTGTAGGAAATTTTATCAGTTTTTTTCATAAAATCTACTCCTATTTTTTGGCAACAATTTTGCACCTAACTGGTAACTTGGCTGAAGCTAATTTTAAGGCGACATCGGCTTGTTCTTTTGTAATGCCGGACACTTCAAACATTACCCGACCAGGCTTGATAACACAAACATATCCCTTGACATCACCCTTTCCGGCTCCCATAGTCCCGGTCCCTTTTTCGGTCACTGGTTTATCTGGGAAAATTCTTATCCAAACCCGACCATTTCTTTTGGTCTCGTGAGAAATCGCCCGACGAGCAGATTCTAATTGATTGGCGGTAATCCAACCACAATCAAGGCTTTTAAGACCGTATTCGCCAAAAGAGACAAGGTTTCCCTTGGAATTACCTCGCATTTTACCGCGAAATTGTTTTCGGTATTTAGTTCGGCTTGGTTGTAACATAGATTAGTTTAATAGATTAGTAGATAAATAGATATTATATTAGACATAAATAAACTTTAACTCCGATATATCCAGATCGAGTAAGCGATGGGCATTCGAAATAATCAATTTTTGATCTAATAGTACTTAGTGGGATTTTGCCTTCGGAAAACTTTTCTCGACGACCAATCTCAGCTCCATTGATACGACCAGACAAAACAACTTTGACACCTTTGGCACCAGCAGACATACATTTTTCGATAGCTGACAAGACAATTCGGCGATATGGCATTCTTTTGGTTAATTGATAGGCAATTTTTTCGGCTACCAATTTGGCTGAAAGATCGGCGTGCTTAAATTCTTCAACTTGAATATCAATTGATTGTTTACCACTGTTTTTGGTTAATAATTTTTGAATTTCTTTTTTAAGAGCTTCTAATTCTTTACCACCACGACCAATGACTAAACCAGGGCGAGAAACGACAATTAAAACTTTAATTTTTTTAACTGATCGTTCGATCCGAATACTTACAATTCCAGCAGAATATAACCTTTTTTGTAAAAAATCACGAATATTTTTATCTTCCAAAAGTAAAATAGGATATTTTCTGGAATTGGCAAACCAACTAGACTGCCATTCAGGGCTGTTTTTGACAGTTTCTAGTCTAAAGCTGATAGGATTAACTTTTTGACCCATATTATTTTTTGACTCCTTTAATTATTATACATAGACGACTATGCCGTTTTTGGATTAACCCACGAGCAAAATGAGAACCGTGAGATTTGTCCATACGTTTGATCTTGATAGCTTCGTCGGCTTTGATAGTATCAAATTTTAAGGTATTTGTATCTAAGTTAAAATTGTTTTTAGCATCGGCAATTACATTTTTGAGGGCTTGAACCAAAATTCTAGCTGATTTGGTGTTGATAAATTTGACTCGATCAAGAGCTTCCTGGGGGGCTAGTTTTCGAACCTCATCAACCAAAAGGCGTAATTTTCGGGGGGATATTTGAATATTTTTGTTGACAAACTTAACTAATTTTGTGGTTGTCTCAGTCTGGACAACTGGTTTCCCTTCGACTTTGCTTGGGGTTTTTTTGACAACTGGCTTTCCTTCGACATTGCTCAGGATTTTTTTGTCAGCTGTTTTTTTAACAACTTTTGCAACTGGAGTTTTTTTAGAAATAGTATTTTTTTTGATAATTTGAGCCATAAATTTTTACGTTTTTTCAATAACTCTTTTAACCACACGTCCATGTCCTTTAAAGGTTCGACTTGGAGAAAATTCTCCAAATTTGTGGCCAACCATATCTTCGGTTACATAAACACTAATAAATTTTTTGCCATTGTGAACATCAAAATTTTTTCCAACAAATTCTGGAGCAATTGAACTACGACGAGCATAAGTTTTGATAACATCATTGCCGCCTTTGTTGATTTTATCCATTATATTTTTGTCGATATATGGACCTTTGGTTGAACTTCTTGACATATATTAGTTATAAAGTTGAAAGTTTATAAAGTTAGAAGAAAGTTATTTTTTTCTCCTTTGAACAATTAACTTGTTGGATGCTTTTTTGTGTTTTCTGGTACGCCTAAAGGCTGGTTTACCCCATTTTGTCTTGGGATTCATACCAATAGAGCTACGACCTTCACCACCTCCATGTGGATGTGAATGAGGATTTTGAGCCACTCCTCGAACTGTGGGACGAATACCCCGATGTCGAGATTGACCGGCTTTGGTTAATTTTTCGTTTGAATGATCGGCGTTACAAATTTGACCGATAGTAGCATGAGTTTCTGAGCTAAAAATTCTAATTTCACCTGAGGGTAATTTAATAACTGCTTTGTTACCATCGATACTTTGGATATAGGCAGCAGACCCAGCACTCTTTACTAATTGAGCCGGTTTACCAACTTGAAAACTTAAGGCATGAATTGGAACTCCAACTGGAATATTTTTTAACAATAAACAGTTACCGTCTTTGATAGGGGCAACATCGGCTGAAATAACAGTATCGCCAATTTTTAGATTGGTAGTAGCTAAAATATAGCTTTTCGAACCATTTTCGTAGGTAAGTAAGGCAATATCGGCGGTTCGATTTGGATCATATTCAATTTCAGTAACCTTAGCCTTGATATCGTATTGTTTTCTAAACCAATCAATCTCTCGAAGAAATCTTTTTTCTTCTCCACCACGATGACGAATAGAAACATGGCCTTGAGAATCTCGGCCACTAGTTTTCTTTTTGATGGTTAATAAAGATTTAATAGGCATAGGTTATTTCGTGTTTAGTTTTAATAATTCAATTTTTGTACCTTTGGTAACGGTAATAATAGCTTTTTTACGATTTGATTTCTCAATAGGTTGTCGAGTTTTCCAGTTGGTTTTAGTTTTTCCTTTTAAAATAATGGTGTTGATAGATAAAGGAGTGATACCAAAAACTGTTTTAAAAGTTGCTTCAATTTGGTTTTTGTTGGCCTTTGGACTTACCCAAAAGGCGTACTTATCCAAAGTTTGCTGAGAAGCAAGAACTTTTTCGGTTATGATTGGCTTTAAAACAATAAGTTGATTCATTTTATTTAAGTTTTTCTATGGCTTGTTGACTAAAAATTAAATAATTTTGTTTTGACAAGTCATAAACATTTAAAGAATTAAGGGTAAGTAAACTAATACTTTTGATATTACCGAAAGCCCGCTTGACTGGATTTAGTGTTTTGTCAGTAATAACCCCAATTTTTTTACTTTTTGATAATACGCTATCACTGGCTTTAAGTCCAGTAATAAGTTTTAGACCTATCTTGGTTTTTGGTTCTAATTTGGAAAAATCGTCAATAATCATTATTTTTTTATCTTGGGCAAACTTGGTCAAAACAGCATTTAGGGCTTGTTTTTTCATTTTTTTATTCATTTTTAGTGAATAATTTTGCATTCCATCTGGACCAAGGGCGACACCACCACCTTTAAAAATAGGAGCAGTGCGATTACCGTGTCGAGCATTACCAGTCCCCTTTTGAGACCAAACTTTCTTTCGAGTGCCAGCAACTTCGGATCTAGTCTTAGTTTTGGCATAAGAAGAACGTTGGTTGAATAAATAGACTCTGATAGCTTGAGCAATCAAATCAGATGGATATTTAGTATCAAAAATTGATTTAATTAAAGTTAAATCCCCTATTTTTTTAGCATCGATATTATAAATTTCGGATTTCATATTAATTTCTCTTTTTTAGGATAACCCAAGAATTATAGCTTCCGGGAATTGAACCTTTAATAAATACTTCGTTAGTTTCTGGATTAGTGGAAAAAATTTCAAGGCTAGAAACAGTGACAGTGTCAACTCCATAGTGTCCAGGCATTTTTTTACCTTTGACAACTTTACTTGGAGTTTGGGCACCAATAGAACCCGGATGACGGACTCTATCAGAAGACCCTAATATAGGCTGTTTTTTAAAATTATGTCGTTTGACTACACCGGCGTATCCATGGCCTTTTGAGGTACCAGTAACATCTACAATATCGCCATTATTAAATACTGACTCAATTCTAATTTCGCTGCCAACTTCGGGAATTTGGTCAGAAGTTAATTTAAGTTCTTGAAAAAATCGAGGTTTAATATCAAGTTTGATCTTGGTCATTTTTCCATCAATTGCTTTGTTTAATCTTTTTTTAGAACCATAAGCTACTTGAACCGCTTGATAACCGTCTGTTTCAACGGTTTTGAGTTGGGTAACAATTAAAGGTAAGGCGACACATTTAGTGACACCGACTCTTTTACCTTCGGGGGTAAACACACTGGTCATTCGACCTTTTTTGACTAAAAATCCGGAAATCATAATTTTACATTTTAACTTCTACTTCCACTCCTGAGGGTAAATCCAAATGTTGAAGACTATCGACGGTGCGAAGACTAGTATTGGAAATATCGATAAGTCGTTTGTGAGTACGAATTTCAAAATGCTCACGAGCATTCTTATCGGTATGAGGACTGGTTAAAACAGTAATGGTTTTTTGTTCGGTAGGTAAAGGAATTGGTCCTTC
>CAZCYK010000042.1:0-5212 GCA_964502975.1 uncultured Gammaproteobacteria bacterium
AATTTGATTTCGCAAAGGAAAAGCGGAATTCCCCCCAAACCCCCCTTCCGCTTTTTCTTTTCTCAAACGGAACGGGAACGGAAGCAGGCGGGCAAAAATTCCTTCCCCCCAACCCCCTTCCTTTTTGCCCGCCTGCTTGGGCTTCGCCCCCAAAACTTTTCGGCGAGCGGATTTTTCGGCGGGCTTTGAGGCTGTGCCAGTTGAAAACTGGCGCGCCACCTAAAATTATTGATCTACCTTAATAATATACAAATGTTCAACCACTTTATCATCACACTTTTTATAATGTCTTTTTTTATGATCTCTCTCTGTCCTAAAACGACGGTAATCAGTAGTATATTCAGTTACTTTGCCTTTATTATTTAAAATCCTTAGAATTTCATCTCTTGGAATTATACCTTCGTTATTATAACTTAAAATAATATATCTTGTATTAGCATTTATTATTAAATCTTCAAAAGCTTTTATTGAATTTCCTTTTTGAGAATAAGCGGATTTCTTTTTTGAATAATCTCTCTGGCCAGTTTTCCCAACTAACTCTTGCTTATCCCACACAGCAAGAGTTTCTAATAAATGAAAATTTGAAGCGTACTGTCTCTCATTATATGGCGGATCTAAATAGAGAATATCTCCAGAAATTTTCTTTATCAATAAATTTGCATCTTCATGAAAAACTTCATTTTTTAACTTGTTATTTGTTATATCTGGAATTTTTAACTCTATTTTTTTTAGTGCCATTGAGCGCCAAATCTTTAAATAAGCTCCATATGTCCCAGATATGTTTGCAACGAAATCAGCAGCATCAATTAAAGAATATACCAAAATATAATATTCGTCATCTGACAATAACTTGTCATTTCTCCACTTTTCGATTCTGTCTCTTATGGCATCAATTTTACGCGCGTTATCATCCGAAAAATATTGTCTTTTTTCTTTTCCGCTTGGCGCGAAATTATCAAATACATATCCGCTTTTAGGTGCTATTAAATTTAATTCTTGCAGCACACCAGAAATACCATTTTTTGATATTTTTTTAAAACTTGGTATTTGATTTATTTTTATCAATACATATTGAGCTATATAAGAATAAGTCATAAAGTCATTTGCAATGACTTTATATTTTTTATTCTTAAAATATTTACCAACCGACCCTGTGCCACCAAATATATCTATAAATATCCCGTTTTGTGGTAATCTCGCTTTGATAATGGATTCGTTGATAAAATCAAGAAGTCGTGTTTTGTTTCCTATATACTTCATAATTATTTAAATTCAGCATCCAACTTGTTTTTTAGTGTCGCATCAAATTTTGGAGAATAAACCAAACGGAATTTTGTTTTATTAGTGCTATCTGAATAAACTATAATTACAACAAAATTATCTGAATTTGAAATGCTGTTAAAATGACCTAACTTTATTCCCCCCGCAACAGTTTTTTCCTCGCAATCAACATAATATTCTGGATTTTTTGATGGTGTAGTTGGTAAATTATACAAAAAAGCATTGAATTTTATGTTTGTCGTTTTATATATTTTATCTATTGTGTCACTAGCATTTTCCATTGATAATTTAATTTTTTCGTCGTTTAAAATAGCATTATAATGATCTTTACCTTCAGCAATCATAAATTGATTTTGCTGTTGCATTATCAAGTCAACTTTTGTTGATACTCGGTTATTTTTCTGTTGTTGATATCTGCTACCATCAAAAATTACAAGCTGTTGCCATGATGAGTGGTGAGTGTGAATAAAGCATAATTCCCAATTAGATTTAATTGTTGATTGATTTAAATATGTTGAAACAACTGCCACTTCTTCTGTTGTTCCATTTGGTGTAGTTTTTTGGATCGATACTGGGGAATATTTTGTTGGTGTGTATAACAAGTTATAATTTGTTATTACTTCATTATTGTTCAATATTAAAACATCCACATAATTTGCTATTGCTTTATATAATTTAGTCCCTTGCTTCGCTGAAAAACTGAAATTAGCAGGAGTATCGACAATGCAGTATCCTATTACTGGTCTTTTTTTGTTTCCTTCTATGTCATAACCAAACAACTCACCAAATGCCACAATTTCACCACTTTCAGGGTCTGGAGAAAAGGTTAAGGTCCCATTAGATTTTTTATGGATTCTTAGTGGCATAATAATAACCTCTGAGGAATTATTATGAATTTTCTCAATGATATTGTTTTTATTATTTGGGAACTTTTTTGTTAAGTAATTTGAAACATCATCCACACTAGCAATACCGACCTTTGAACTTCCGTTAATATAGCTTTTGGCTGGTTTACCAATGCCAATAAGATATGTTAATAAATCTTTAATATTGTTCTTTGTGTTGTACGATGTCCAATTTAATAATTTTGAACTGTCTATATCTGCAATGGGATATTTTTTTGCAAATTGATTTGGCTGTAAATAAATATAGTTTATTAATTCATTAATGAAATCAGTTGTTTCTTCTGTGATTCCACGAAATACATCTTCGTTTAATATTGGAAAGTCTAATTCAATTCTGGCTGTTTGTCCGATTGTTCCACTGTTCGTCTTGTATTTACCTTCTTTAATATATGAAATCATATGATTAAAAAATTCCTTCTCAAGATTTTGTTTTATTGAGACATAAGAATCATCAACATCACAAATAATGATTGATTTTATATATTTAGAAAATAAATCTTGAGAATCTTCCGGGGTTCGACTTCTTGTTTTAGATCCTTCAAAATTATTTTCAAAATACGCTATCAAAGATGGCGTTTTATATCGTGCGGAGTACAAAATATGATTAAAAACTTGCAACGAGTTCGGCTCTCTGATCGTACCCAGCGACTCATCCTTACCAGAATAGAAAGTTTGATAAATAAAAGGTACGCCTATTTTTGCGGCAGCTAATTTTCTACCCTCCCTTTGCCATTGTGAATTACCAACTGAAGCTGTTTCTGTATTTTCACCGGCAAGAATACTTTTTTTATTTCTTAACGAATAAAAAATATAATCTGGTAAATCTATAAATGATTTAATTTGGTTAACATCTTCTGGTAAATTCCACTTATCAAATGCACCGCATATTTTTATAGCATAATTTCTATTATTATCGTCAGAAAAAATATAAATTGGTTGGTCTATTGGCTCGTACACAATACTTTTAAAAGACAACAAATCATTTGATAATGTTAGAGTGTTTAGTAAAGTTATTCCCTCTAAAATATTGTCACAGTACAACAAAAATTCATTTAAATTTTCTATTTTCTGATATTCAGAAGAAGTAACGATACTTTCTTTCTTAATTTTTTGATTTACAAGTAAATTATTCATATCTATATCTCTTTTCTAAAAATTAAAATGTGCTGATGTATCATTGATGGAATATATGCAAAAGGGTAACCATAAATATGGAGCATCTTTGAATCGTCATGCCAAATAATATCTGATTTTAGGGTAAAATCTTCAATTTCAGAAATTACCCGTGCTAATTCTGCTGACAGAAAATGAAATTCCTTACCACGATACATATCACCGATAAAAACAGCTAAATACCCGTTCTTTTTTAAAGTATGCTTTGAGTTTTCAAAAATAGCCCTCATTTCAGACAACCATTCTTCTTTTGTTTGTAAATCCTTTTCATTAAACTTTGAAAGCCTAGATTCACGACTAGCAGCGGCAGAGCGAGTTTTTGTTAATTGATCCATTATCCAATATGGAACATCTGTAATAATAAAATCTATACTTTCTGCTTCAATTTCTTTCAATTTATCGTTAGCATCACCAACAATAACTGGAAATTCTTCTAATCCTTCCAAGCGACAAACTTCAGAATAAATATCTTTCCATTTTTTATTTAATTCAATTCCAATCGCTTTTCGACCACAAAGTGCGGCACCAAGTAGTGAACCACCAACGCCAGCAAGTGGATCCAAAATTGTATGATTTTCTTTAGTAAATATCTTAATTAAATCTGCGCACAGCATTGGGGGCTTTTGTCCTCCATGTTGTGAACGAAGTTTATGCTGTAAATTAGAAGGGTATTGTTTATTTAGAACTGTTTTTGTCCAATATTGCCACTCGGCACCATTTAAGTTATTTAATTTATTTCTAGGATCAATCCTCGGCTCTTTTTTTACAGGGCGTTTTGATTTAGTTGAAGATTTTTTGATTTCTCCGAATAGATTTACAACTTGCTTGTCTGAATTATCAATATTTTTCAATTTTGAATTTTTTTTATTTATCATAATTTTAGCTAATTAATATCAGGCAAGTCTCTTAATCTCTTTCCTTTATACTGCCAATAGGCAGCACCTTGATACGCACCGCTATTATTTAATTCTCCTTTTTGTTCGTAAATTTTATATGTTAATGGAGTAAGTTTCCAAATTTGTCCACCATATTCCACCTCACGCTCTCCAACGACTTTTGCGGTAATTTCTTTATCAGCGATAAAAACAATTTCTTCTCCATCTTTGACTCCTTTTTTGTAGAAACTAAACCGCACTCCCTGCTCTCTCGCTTTTGAAACCTCATCAAATTCTTTCTCTTTATTAACATCTTTAGGGTAAATAACCTTACCTTCAAATGATAATAAAAGTTGTCTTACTAAATCATAATCAAGTGCAAATAACTCACTATCACCAATTTGTTGTTTACTAAAAATTTCATGGAGCAATCTTTCTTTTTCTTGATAATCATCTATTTCGATTGCAAAAAATCTTTTCAAGCCAGATACATTATAATAGCCATTTGCTTCAAGAAATCGCATCCTTTCCTGATAATTAGAAGTTCCAGTTTGACCAATTTTGATTAAACCAGAAACTGCAGTTGTCATTATGTAAATAATTCCTTTCATATTTTTATTTAATTAAATCATCAACACCAACCTCAAGTGCCTTGGCGATCTTGGTGAGTGTTTCGATTGTTGGGTTTGTATTTACACCATTTTCAACCTTAACAATGGTATTGAGCGACAAATCGGCAAGGCGAGCAATCTTTTCTAGAGATAGCCCCTTTTTAGCCCGCAGTTTCTTGATGTTTTCGGCAATTTTATTATTTGACATATCTTTTCTAATTGTATAACATTATAGTATATAGAATATAATATAAAGGTTTCTTTCTTGATACTATAATGATAACTAATTTTTTAAAAATTGTAAATGAATCTTTAGGGAGTTCCTTAGCGTTGCCCGCGAATGGGTTGGGTGGGTCAAGGGCAACAT
>CAZCYK010000043.1:0-5181 GCA_964502975.1 uncultured Gammaproteobacteria bacterium
GTAAAAACAGTTTGATAATTTTGACAAATTTTTACCACAAGTTGTTGATGTTCCAAATCGAGCTCGGAAAAAATATCGTCGAGCAAAAGAATTGGTTTGTCGTGATATGTTTCTTCTAAGAAATTAATTTGTCCTAGTCTTAGGGCTAACACTGCCAGTCTTTGCTGTCCCCGACTTCCCCAAAAGGCAAGATTTTTGTCGCTAGCCAAAAAGACAGAATTGTCAAGACTAAAGTCATCACGATGAGGACCTATTTGAGTATAGCCCCGGCTTAAATCGATGGAATAATTATTTTTCAATTTATCTTCATTTAAAATTGATGGTCGATAGTTAATACTGAGAGTGTTTATTTGGGAGTCGTGATGATTACTAAAAAAATAATTGACTGACTTAACAAAAGAAATTCGAAAATCATGAATTATTTTGGAATTTTTGATTAGAACTTGATCCCAATAAAAAAGATCGTTTTGAGAAGCCAAATTTAGTCTGATTTGGTCAAGTAATTCATTTCGGTGTTTTAGAGCTTTGTTGTATTGAGAAAGGGCTGAAGAATATCGCCATTCAGTTTGAGAAAAAATATCGTCTAAAAAATCGCGACGGCGAGTCGGAGACCCGGTGACAAGGCGGATATCTTCTGGTTGAAAAACTACGTTTTTAATAATACCAATATATTTTTTTCGGGTTTTGACGACTTTTTGAATTAGAAATTTTCGAGAAATACTGTTATTGGGGAATTTTGGATCTTTAGAAATTCGAACTTCAATTTCGGTAGTGTCTTGTTGGTTGTCGATTAATTTTGCTCTAACCGATGTGAAATAGTTATTCCAATTGATTAATTTTGATTGAGAAGAGGAACGGAAACTTTTGCCAGATGACAGGAAGAAAATCGCTTCTAGAATATTGGTTTTACCAGAACCGTTTGGACCTAAAATTAAGTTAAAGTTTGATCCAAATTCAAAAATTTGGTTTTGATATGAGCGAAAATTTTGGAGAAGAAGTTTGGAAAGATACACAGGGGTAGTATATCAAATGTCCAACGGGCAGGAGTTGAACCTGCTTACGAAGGTTTTACAGACCTTTGCCTAACCGTCCGGCTCCCGTTGGTTTTGATGTGTTTGATTATAGCAAAAATTGCTAGAATAGTTTATGTCTAAAACTATCAAAATTATTTCTTGGAACGTGGCAGGGATTAGGGCTGGAGTTAAAAAAGGATTGTGGCAAAAAATGAGAGATATGGGTGCAGATATATATTGTTTTCAGGAGACAAAAGCAAACCCAGGGCAAGTGGAAGTTGGTTTAGATTATCCGATTGAATATAAAAGTTATTGGAACCCTGCAGAGAAGGCGGGATATAGCGGAGTGGCAACTTTTACAAAAATGGAACCAAAAACCATAATTGTAGGAGACAGAGACAATGATTGGGATGATGAAGGTCGAGTAATAATCACAAAATTTGACGAATTTACCTTACTTAATGTTTATTTTCCAAACGGGAAAAGAGATAAGGGTAGGCTGGATTATAAAATGAATTTTTATGAATATTTTTTAAAATATATAAATGAACTTAGAGGCAAGGGTGAAAAAGTAATTTTTTGTGGTGATGTAAACACAGCCCATAAAGAAATTGATTTGGCGCGACCGAAAGAAAACTCAAATACATCGGGATTTTTGGAAATTGAAAGAAAATGGATTGATAAATTAGAAGAAAATGGGTGGGTTGATACATTTAGAGAATTTAATCAAGAAGGTGGAAGTTACAGTTGGTGGGATCAAATCACTAGAGCAAGAGAAAGAAACGTGGGTTGGAGAATTGACTATTTTTTTGTTGATAAATCATTAAAAAAAGACTTAAAATCGGCTTTTATTATGCCAGAAATATTGGGTTCAGATCATTGCCCGGTGGGAATTGAATTAGTGATTTAGTAAATAGTAAGTAGTTAATAGCTAAAACAAAAAAAGTTTGGTTCCCTCTTTTTTGAGCCAGAGGTTGTTGGATTTATAATCGGGATCGTAGATTGAAAGTTGATTCCAGAAAACGGCTGAATGATTTTTGATTTTTAGGTGATTTAACTCGTGGAGTAAAATATGACGAAACTTATTGGGTGGAAAAAATATTATTTGCCAATTAAAGTTTAGATTTCCGCGAGAAGAACAAGACCCAAAACGAGAGCTTTGATTGCGGACGGTGACATTGTTAAAACTAAAATTATATTTCAAACTAAGAGAGTCCAATTCTTGTTTGATAAGTTTTAAAGCTAAGGGACGGAGTTTTTTTTCTAAAACCGTTCTGATATGTTTGTTGGTATCTTTTGATATATTGACATAGATTTTTTTATCAAGAGCAGCGATAATCACCGAATCTCTTTGGGTATTAACAAAATGAAGCTGATAAATTTCGCCTAAAATTACTAGTTTTTTTGAATTTTTAAATAATTTTTTTACAGGAACTTTTTGGGAGTGGCTAATAATCCAGGCTTGATTGTTTTTAATAAACCGATTGATAACAAATTCTGGAGTGAGTCGAGGGCAGGAAATAACAAATGATCTAGAAGTTTTTAGCTTCAATCTAAGGCTTGAAATAGATTTTCTGACAATGGTATAGGAATATTTCTTTTCTCCTAAATAAATTGTGGCCATGTTACCTATTTTAAAGCAAAAATGATATATTTATCTTATGAAGGTTGTATATGTTGGAGCTGATCATAGAGGATTTAAATTGAAAGACAAAATCGTAAACGAATTAAGAGAAAAAGATTGGACTGTGACTGATTTGACCAAAAAATATGACCCGCTTGATGATTACCCCGATATTTCGATTGAACTTGCTCAAAAAGTAGTACAAGAAAAAGCTTTGGGGGTTTTGGCATGCGGATCAGGGGCTGGAGTAACTATTTCGGCTAATAAAGTTGATGGGGCAAGAGCGGCAATGGCAATGAACAAAAAACAAGCCAGAAAAATACGAGAAGATGACGATGTTAATATTTTGTGCTTATCAACTGACTTTGTAAACGAAGAAGATAACTTGGAGATTGTAATTGAATTTTTGGAAGCAATATTTATGACTGAAGAGAGATTTATCAGAAGAATCAATAAAATTAAAAAATATGAAAAACTTAAGATCTGTTGAAGAAATACAGCCAAACACAAATGTAATTTTAAGGATGGATACTGATTTGCCCCTAGATGAAGGAAAGGTTTTGGATGATAGTAGGCTGAAAAAAAGTATTCCAACGATTAGATATTTGTTGGAAAAGAATTGCAAAATTGCGATAGTAGGTCATTTGGGTAGACCCACTGGATATGATGAAAAATTGTCTTTAAGACCGGTTTATTTAGAATTAATGCAGTTATTAGAAATCGAAGGTCAAGACACGCTAGCAAGTGTGTTTGTGGACGACATAAAAAATGAAGAAAAAATATCAATAGCTATAGAAAACAACCAAATAATTTTTGTGGAAAATATTAGGTTTTGGGAAGAAGAAGAAAAAGGAGAAACAGGACTTTTTGAAATATTAAAAAAATTTATGTCCGTTTATGTGAATGATGCCTTTGCTGTTGCCCATCGAAGCAGCGCCTCAATAATAATCCATAGAGAATTGGAGACTTATTATGGTTTAAGTTTTGTGGAGGAAGTCGAAAAAATTAGTCTTATCTTGGATACAAAAGAAAGACCTCTAACGGTAATTTTGGGAGGGGCTAAGGAAGATAAGTTGAAATATTTAAATGAGTTAACAGAAATTGCGGATAATATTTTGGTGGGAGGAAAACTTCCTAAGCTTATCAGCCTGTCAGTTAATCAGCCTATCAGTAATAAGGTTTTAGTGGCGAAGTTAAGAGAGGATGGATTGGATTTGAGTGGCGAAGATATTCAAAGTTTTATTGAAATAATAAATAGTTCTAAAATTATAATATGGAGCGGTGCTATGGGTTTTTATGAATCATTGAATTCACGAAATGGCACTGAAAAAATAGCTATAGCCGTAGCAAATACAGAGGCAAAAAAGATTATTGCTGGTGGTGATACTGGAGCATCGATAAAAAATTTAGGACTTAAAGATAAAATTGATTTTGTCTGCTCGGGCGGTGGAGTAATGTTGGAAATGTTAGTGAAAGAAGATTTGCCAGCATGGCTTTGAAATCAGTATTTAGTATCTAGTATTAAGTATTTAGTATAAAATTGTTTTATGAAAGAAAATAAAAAAATAAAAATAGGGATAAATGGATTTGGAAGAATTGGAAGTGTGGTGTTGAGGGCGATCTTGATGGAAAAATATGATGTTGAAGTCGCGGCAATAAACACAATTAAGTTTGAAATGGAAACTTTTGCGATGCAATTTAAATACGACTCGGTTTACGGTCGGTTTCCAGCTAAGATCGGTTTTGGAGAACCCCAAAAGGCTGGCGAAATTGGCAGATTGGAAGTGGGAGATAAGGTTATCCCCTTCTTAAGTGAAATGGACCCCTCAAAAATCAACTGGAAGGAATATGAGGTTGACGTGGTACTCGAATGTACGGGAGCTTTTACTGACAACAAAGCCTTGGACCATCTAAAAGGCGGAGCAAAAAAGGTAATTATTTCGGCACCAGCAAAAGAAGCTAAAATTCCTACTTATATTTTGGGAGTTAATGACTCTGAGTATAATAATGAGAAATTGATATCCAATGGATCGTGCACTACAAATTGTGTCGCGCCAATAGTGAAATTGATTGACCAAAAAATTGGCTTTCAAGAAGGAACTTTGACTACAATCCATGCCTATACTACCAATCAAAATATTGTTGATGGTAGTGGTAAGGACCCAAGAAGGGCTAGAGCGGCAGCAGTAAATATTGTGCCGACATCAACAGGAGCGGCAGAAGCAGTGATAGCTTGTTATCCTGAAGCTAAAGGAAGGTTTGGAGGGACAGCGATTAGAGTCCCAGTAATTTGTGGCAGTTACTCTGATTTAACTTTTAAATTAGTAAGAAAAACAACTGTAGAAGAAATTAATTTAATGTTTGCAGATGCTAGTTTGACCCCCGAATTGGTTAGTAAACTAAAAGTATCTTATGAACCCTTAGTATCCTCTGATATCTTGGGAAACAGTGCTTCTTGCATTATCGACACCCGAATGACAAAAGTGATCTCTGATGACATGGTAAGTATCGGGGCGTGGTATGACAACGAATATGGTTATAGTT
>CAZCYK010000044.1:0-5169 GCA_964502975.1 uncultured Gammaproteobacteria bacterium
GTGATTTGTTGAAGATGAGGAATAATTACTGAACGGCGATGGTGATATACCACTAAGGATGGGTGGTACAAGATTTTTTGATTTAATTTTTGGGATAGATTTAGACACAGAACCGTGTCTTCACCTGGCCAGTATTTATTATTGAATAAACCAGCTTTAAAAAAATCTATTTTTTTGACTATAAGATTGACACTGGGATAATCGTCAACAAAACGAGAGGGTTTAATACTGTTACGGTATACTCCAGCACCACCACTACCTAACCAACTCGACCAAACTAATCCAGAAGCTTGTTTGAAAAAATCGTCCTTGGGTGGAGTAAGGCAAGGACCACAAAAAGAAGCATACTGGGGGTATTTAGCGACTAATTTTTGAGCATTTTTAAAATAATTTTTACTGGGAAAAGAATCATCGTCAAAAAATACTAAATAATCACCTTTGGCTTTGTTGGCACCTAAATTTCTTTTTTCTGATGGATTGGCTGAGCCTGAGACTTTGTCAGTGATTACTAAAATTTCAAAATTTTTTAAGGTTTGTTTTTTGAGACAAATGAGCGTCTCTTTTAGGTAGTCGTTTTCTTGACGTATTGGAATAATAATAGAAAATAAGGGATTTTTGGTCATGTACCAGTGTTGATTCTCATTTCTAATTCAGGATCGTATACCCATTTTCTTTTGTTTTTGTCGTCATAATAATGAAGAATTCTTAAACGATAAAAAACTGCCAAGGCGTCTTTTAAGCTTTGCCAAATTACTTTAAATCCAGTTGCATGAGTTAAGCTTTCAAAGTCGTAAGTAATTTTTATTGGTGACTCGTAAATATTGGAAAAACCTAAGTGATTGGCAACAGAAAGCATTTCTAGATCAAAGGCATAATTTTTTAGGAGGAGTCGAGGGAGTACCTTTTCAAGAACTTTGCGTTTGAATATTTTTAGTCCAGCTTGAGTATCATAAATATTTAAACCGAGTAAATATTTGGCTATCAAATGCCCTCCAAAACTAACAATTTTTCTATCAAGTGGATAGTTTACTTTTGAAGCAGGATGACGTTTGGAGCCAACTATAATGTCGGCATTGTACCATTCCATGTGTTCCAATATCATTGAAATTCCATTTGGATCAATCTCCATTCCAGAATCTATAAAAGCAATATAGTCACCCTTTGTCTTGGCCATACCATAGCGAATAGCATAACCTTTTCCATGATTATTTTTGTAACTATAAACTTTTAGGTTTTTTAGTTTAAGTTTTTTTATAAGTTGATAAGATTTGTCTACGTTTATACCGTCGACAACCACAATAAGTTCGTAATCGTAACGTATTTGATCTAAAACATGATGAATATTTTTTAGATCTTCTATAATTGTTTTTTCTTGTTTGTAGACAGGTGTTATTACCGATAGAAAGTGGTTGTTATTTTTCATGGGATAGTATTAAATCGTAGACAGCTAAGGTTTGTTTGGCAGTAAATTTCCAATTAAAATATCTTGATCTTTTTTGGCCTAATATTTGTTGAGTTTGACGTAATTTTGGATCAGTCCATATTTTTTTTAAGACAGATGAGATGTCTGGTATTGATCTAGGATTGAAACTTAGGCCAACATTGTCCATAACTTCGGGCAGACATGTGTCTTGACTATAAGCAACACTGCAACCTGATTGCATAGCTTGAACTAATGGTAATCCAAAACCTTCGGCAAAGGATGGTTGACAGTAGATAGTTGAAAGATTGTAGATATAAGGGAGATCTTCGTCGGGGACAAAACCAGTGAGTATTAGAGTGTTAGAACGTTGGAGCTTTAGAGCTTTAGTTTGGAGCCAGCGGAGGTCTTTGGTCCACGGATGGTCGGGGACGTCTTTTTTGACAGCAGTGGAGCCGACAATAACCAGTGGATATTTATTTTTTAGACATGCTTTGACAAGATTTGGAATATTTTTATTCCAATTTATATCGCCAACGTATAATACAAATTTGTTGGGTAGATTGTATTTTTTTTGGATTTCTTTAAGTTTGTTTTGATCGGTTATTAATTTAAAACTTTTGTCTGCTCCTGAGTAGATGGCAAATATTTGTGACAAAGGATACTTGGTAATTTGATTGATAATATATTTTGAATAGTGAGAGACGGTAATTATTTTTTGGGCATATTTTAGATGGTTTTTTTGGATAAGCCATTTTATTTTGCCTTTGACACCTACAGGGAAATGGTTTTTGAACTGAAGAGGAATTAGATCGTGGACAGTGACGACAAAAGGAATGTTTTTGTTTTTTGGTAAAGTAAGTTTGAAAGGGTCGAAATAAGGATAATGTATTAGCTTATAGTTTTTAGCTTTTAGCTCTTGGCTGTTTTTAATGAGGTCAATAGTCCAATTTTTGTATTTTGGATTGGTGGCGACTTCGTCTTGAAGAGATTTGACTAGTTGAGTGGTGTAGTAACCAACTCCCCTAACAGCATTGCCGTCAATGGTGGGAGAAATGTCGATAGCTATTTTGATTTTATTTCTAATATTTTTCATATTAAACCTCTTTCGGCCTTCGCCGTATTTCCCCTTAAAAATGGGAAAAGTCTATTTTTTGTCCCAGTCTTGGGATAAATTTATATCTCGATTGGTTTTGACTAATTCATAATATTTGATGTAGGCAATGGGAAAACGGAGAGCGGAAAAATAGGAAAAAACAAAACCAGAAAAACCATCGACATAACCGCGATGCCTAAAAAAAGTTTTGAAAAACCACCAGCTTGGTTTGATAACATAGTAATTTACTCCACTAAAAAAACTAATTTTTACATTTTTTTCTTTTAGTTCTTGAGCTAGTAGAGTGGTGTAACGGTTGGCTCGTAATAAATATAAAGAGAAAGAGGTGTCCGCATAATGTTCAAAATCATTCTTGAGATGGCCTACTGAACCTTCTACAACAGCTTGTTCGTGGACATCAACACAAGGAAGATGACCTTTACCATTTTTGTACAATCTAATGGTGTAATCAGGATATTGACCACCTTTGGTTAGAAATCTTCCTAAAAAATAATTTTTACGAGGTATCCAAAAACCATTCTCATCAACAGAGTTTGGATGTTTTTCTAAAATTGATAAAATTTCTTTTTTGAGGTTTGTGGTAACCACTTCGTCGGCATCAAGCTGAAGAATCCAATCTGATTTACAAGCAGAAATACCCATTTGTTTGTTGATATGAAACATGGGTTTGTTGGTGGTTGAAATTACTTTGGCTTTTTTGAATTTTTTAACGAGAACTACAGTATCATCTTGAGACTGGCCATCAACTACTATTATTTCGTCGGCAATGTCTTTTATTGCTTCTAAACAACGAACAATATTTTTGGATTCATTGTAGGTTGCAAGAGTGACTGATAGGGTTGATTTACTTTTCATAGATTTTGAAGGCTGGTTTATGGTTTGAAAAATTAATAATTTTTATTGGATTTATGGGAACGTTTTCATCTGAAGCAATAACCAACGAATTGCTAGGGATATTATCCCACTCAATTTTACCAAAATGATAGTTATCGTAGCTTTCAACTGTTGAGAACCCAAATTTGTCTGGAGGAGTCAATTTGATTTGGGATTGGATTAGCAAGGGATTGTAGTGGGAATAAAATAAAAACAAAATATAGGGTTGATCATATTTGTTAGTAATATAGATATTTTTATAATGATATTTTTGAGATTCAACAAAGGGGACCAACTCGTCAAACTTATATTGCCAGGCAAAGGGATAACGTTTGGCATAGTGGAAAAAATAGCTGTCGAGATAATAGGCAATGAAATAGGAATAAAGAATAATGAATAACCCGCCTAAAGCTAAAGCATAAGGGCGGGTGATTTTATGTGAAATAAAATTAAAAAAATAGTAGATACCACAGGCGATTAAGATTGAAAGAGGAATTACCATAGGTAGACTTCTTAGGGCTGAAGGAGCTTGAAAAGTTAGTGAAGACGCGATTGGAGATATCAATAAAAACAAGATAATGAAGATTTTAGATTTATGATTAAAGATCCCAGTAGTTGCGGAATGGGTTGTAGATTTGAATAAAAAAATAAGACCAAGAAATACAAAAAAGATTTCGATTAGGTGGATTTGGCCGACTTCAGGTGACTTTGAGCGTGGAACTTCGTCTCCATTTATGGCTAAGAAATTTAAGTCAAAGTGAGATGAATATTTTTGAGCCCAAGAAACTAGATACAAAACTCTTTTGTTGTGCATTAGACGGTTTACTATCTTGGTGTTGTTATGATGGTTTATAAGCTCATTGGCACGATTGATTGGACCCATATCGGCAGATAGCCCGACTCCTCCAAGACGAGCAGTACCACCATTGTTTAAAAACGAAAATAATACCGGTAGGGCAATTAAAATTCCAAAAACAATTGGAAAAATTATTTGAGGTAATTTTTTGATTAAAAATTTGAAATATAAAATAACCAAACTTAGGGCTAATAGTGGAGCTATAAGTCGAGCTGAATGATAAATATATAAAGAGAGTACAAAGTTAAAAGTAAAAAGTAGAAAGTTTAGTAAAAATTTTTCTTTGAGTGATTTGAAAAAATAGTAGATACCGATGACTATAAGGGAAAGAGCCACTGATGATTCCCAGGCTCCCCGGCTGAAATGAATATGCCAAGGGTTGACCGCTAAAACAAAAGCGGTCAAGTTTGATAGTAAATAGTTATTAGTAAGTAACAAAACAAGTTTATATAAAAAGAGAATAGTTAATATAGAAAAGATAAGGTTTGGTAACCTAACAGCTAATGGAGTAAGGCCTAGAAATTTTACGAAAGGTAGGGCAAGGTAGACATAGCCACCTGGTTTGTAGTCACCAAAAGACTTGAAATGAAGTGGCCAAGAAACACCATGCTCGTCTTTGCCAGTAAGAAGTAGTGAATAAGCATTGTAACCCAAGGCGGCTTCGTCTGGATTTAGAGCAGGAGTACGATCAATATCAACAAACCGGATGATAAAAGCAATTGTTAAAATACCAATTAATAAAAATTTATGGATTTTCATATGCATAAAAAGTTGAAATATTACCAATAGGACTGAGAGGAATAAGCTGGTCGTATTCGGGTTTTTTATCAATCCCCTGTCGGTATATTTCTTCTTGAGAGAAAATACCTAATGTTTGTGGATGATCTTTGATAAAGTCAAAAT
>CAZCYK010000045.1:0-5084 GCA_964502975.1 uncultured Gammaproteobacteria bacterium
ATTCATTTTCTTGTGTTGGTGATAAAAAAACTGTACTATGAATATAGTATTATGACCGATTTGAATCAAAAAATATATAAGAATTTAAAAGATGTCTTAAAGGACGATGGTTTGATTGATGATAAAAAAGCTGAGGAAATAAACTTACGTCAATTGAAAACTGGTGAATCTGAAGAAGAAATTATTAAGGCTCTGCGATTGGTGTCTGAGCAAGATTTGGTTAAATCCAAGGCAAAATTTTTGAAAGTAGAGTTTGTTGATTTGGAAAATATTGGTTTTTCACCCGAAGCTTTGAGTTTGGTTTCCGAAAACGTGGCTTCTAAGTACAAAATAGTCCCCTATCGATTGGATCCCAAAACCAAAACTTTGTATGTGACCATGGTTAATCCCCTGGATTTGGAAACACTTGAGTTTTTGGAGATGAAGACAAGCCTTAAAATTAGTGCCGGAATGTCGACAGAAAAGCAAATAACTAGCTTTATAAAGGAAAAATACGTCAGAGAAAAAAGCATTACTTCGGAAGTTAATAAGGCTTTAGATGAAAGAAAAGTTGATGAACTGGTGATAAAACAGGCTCAAGATAAGGTGGCGGTAGAGGCACCTGTGGCAAAAATAGTTTCAACAATATTGGAATATGCCCTAAAGGCACGAGCTTCTGATATTCACATAGAACCCCAAGAAGAAAATGTGAGGATTAGATATAGAATTGACGGAATTCTACAAGAGAAATATTTGTTACCTCGTAATGTTCATGATGCAGTAGTGTCGCGTATCAAGATTTTGTCTAGTTTAAAGATTGATGAAAAAAGGGTTCCTCAAGATGGAAGGTTTTTCTTTTCAGCAGATGGTATGGATGTGGATTTGCGGGTATCGACACTGCCAACAACTTATGGTGAAAAAGTAGTAATGCGGTTACTTAAAAAATCTCAAAAAGTTCCTTCTTTGCCAGATTTAGGTTTGAGAGGTTTGGCATTAAAAAATTTGATGAGTTCGATTCAGCGTCCTCATGGAATTATTATAATTTGTGGTCCAACAGGTTCAGGTAAAACCACGACTTTATATTCTATTTTGGACATAGTGGCTACTACTAAAGTAAACGTAGTAACCATTGAAGACCCAGTGGAATATCAAATGAAGGGGGTAAATCAGGTACAGGTTAATGTTCAAGCGGGGTTATCGTTTGCTTCAGCCTTACGTTCTTTTTTGAGACAAGACCCAAATGTAATTATGGTGGGAGAAATTCGCGATGCTGAAACTGCTGATTTGGCTATAAATGCTGCTTTGACGGGTCATTTAGTTTTCTCTACTTTGCATACCAACGATGCTTCGGGAGTTCCACCTCGACTTTTGGATATGGGGGCAGAACCGTTTTTGTTGGTATCTTCATTAAATTGTGTGGTGGGTCAGCGGGTCTTAAGAAGAGTTTGTAAAGATTGTATTTCAGAAATGGAGATGACTCCAGATCAAGAAAGCGAGATAAAAAATACTTTAGGCCCAATTTACAACATGATTGAAGACAAGTTTAAAAAAGAAGGTAAAAAAATGATGATTCCTAAAATTGTTGGCTGTGAAAAATGTAACAATACTGGGTATATGGGGCGAGTGGCTATTTATGAGGTGATGCCGATAAATGAAAAATTGTCAAAATTGATTATTGAGAAATCAACAGCGTCTCAGCTCCAAAGTGCTGCTATGGAAGATGGAATGTTGTCGATGAAACAAGATGGCTATGCCAAAGTCTTGGAGGGTGTTACTACTTTGGAGGAAGTGGTGAGAGTGGCACAATATTAGTAAATTAGATAATTAGTTAATTAGTAATTAGCAAATAGCAAAAAATAAAATGCATACAAAACTAAAAGAATTATTATCACTAGCTCTGGCCAATAAAGCCTCTGACATTCACTTAATGTGTGGAGTTGTCCCAAAAATTAGAATCAGCGGTGATTTGGTTAGCGCTCCAAATTGGACACAAGTAGAAGACACTTTAATTATTGAAATGATTAATTCTTTGTTGACTGAAGAACAAAAAGAAATATTAAAAAATAACAAAGAACTAGATTTTTCTTTTGATGCTATCGATGCTCGATTTAGGGCCAATGCTTATTGGCAGAAAGAAACTATGGCTTGTGCCCTGCGGATTATTTCATCGACTATTCCAACTTTTGAAGAGTTGAATTTACCTGACAGTTTGAAAAATTTTATAAAACAAAAACAAGGTTTTGTGCTGATTACTGGACCGACTGGACATGGAAAATCGACTACTGCAGCGTGTTTGTTAGATGAAATAAATGCCAGTAGAAGTGGGCATATCGTGACGATTGAAGATCCAGTAGAATATTTGTTGAAACCTAAAAAATCAATAATTTCACAAAGAGAGTTGGGTGGAGATACCCGAGACTTTAATGCAGCATTGAAGTCATGTTTAAGACAAGATCCAAATGTGGTTTTTGTAGGAGAAATGAGAGATTTGGAAACAATCCAATTGGCGTTAACTATTGCCGAGACTGGGCACTTGGTCTTCTCTTCTTTGCATACCAATTCGGCTTCACAAACAATTGATAGAATCGTTGATGTTTTTCCCTCAAGTGCTCAGGATCAAATAAGAGTTCAATTAGCTTCAGTATTTACCGCTATTATTTCTCAACGATTAGTTCCAGCAATTGGTGGTGGTAGAATTCCCGCTTTTGAAATTTTGTTGACCAATTCAGCTGTAAAAAATATTATTAGAGAAGGGAAAACTTTTATGTTGGATAATGTAATCCAAACTAGTGCTGATGTCGGGATGATTAGTCTTGATAGTTATTTGGCAAAATTGGTAATCGAAGGGAAAGTGGCTGAAGAAGAAGCTAAAAATTATGTGATAAATATAGTTGATTTTCAGTCTAAATTAAGGAAAAATAATATAGTAATATGAAATACAATTTTAAGGCAAGAGATTGGAATGGAAAACTAGTTAAGGGTGTGTTGGACTTGCACGATAAAAGTGAAGCCTTAGAATCGATAAAAAATAATGGGTTAGTCCCCTTATCGGTTACTGAAGTAAAGGAAACTGTACTTAAGGAAATTTACAAAAATTTTTTTGCCAAAATCGGGATTAAACAAATCACTACTTTTACTAGGCAACTTTCAACTATGATGACGTCGGGGTTGTCGCTCACTGATTCGTTGTCGCTTTTAAAAAACCAGATGGATAAAAAAACTTTAATGTCGGAAGTATTGGAATATACTTTAAATAATGTCCGTGGAGGGAAAAGTTTGGCCGACGGACTGAGGAAGTATAAAAAATATTTTGGCGAGGCTTACGTGGCATCAGTGGAAGCTGGAGAAGAGGCTGGGGTGTTGGAAGAAGTAATGTCAAAGCTTGCAGATAATTTAGAAAAACAAACTGAATTTCAAGGAAAAGTTAAGGGGGCGATGATTTATCCAGTAATCGTGGTGATTGGAATGATTGCGGTGGTTATTATTATGATGATTTTTGTAATTCCTAAGCTTTTAGGCCTATTTACTGATTTTGGAGCTGAGTTACCAGCGTCAACTAAGGCTTTAATGGCAATGTCGGGTTTTTTCACAAAATATTGGTATATTATGTTTTTTTTAGTTGCCGGAATTGTATTTACACTAAGAATAGGTAAAAAAAATCCTAATTTTAGACTAAAATTGGATACTTATAAACTTAAAATACCAATTATGGGGGAATTAAATAAAAAGAGTCTTTTGGCTGATACTATTAGAACTTTGTCAATGTTGTTGTCGGCAGGGATACCTTTAGTTGATGCTCTAAGAATTGTCTCAAATGTAGCGGGCAACACTTTATACCTAAATTCATATTTACAAATTGCGGAGCGGGTCCAAAAAGGGTTTAGTATTGCTAATTCTTTTGAAGAGACAGGAAATTTTCCAGTTATTGTCAACCAAATGGTAGCAACTGGAGAAGCTACTGGAAAACTGGATGAAATTTTGATGAGAGTATCTGATTATTTTTCAACTGAGGCGGAACAATCGGTCAAATCTTTAACTTCGGCAATTGAACCAATAATCATGATAATGTTAGGTTTAGGAGTGGCTTTTTTGGTGGTTGCAGTGATGATGCCAATTTATAACTTGACATCTCAATTTTAATGATATTTAATGATATTAAGATATTAATAATTTAAAATTTAAAAATGAAAAAAAGAAAAATTTTTGAGAAGGGTTTTACCCTAGTGGAATTGTTGATAGTTATTGCTTTAATTGCAATTTTGTCTGTGGCGGTATTGGCAACTATTAACCCAATTGAACAATCTAATAAAGCTAAAGATTCAACTGTTCAAAATGACGCGGCCGAAGTCATGAATGCTATAGAAAGATATTATACTGTAAAAAATACTTATCCATGGATGGACTCTGATAGTGGGGCAACAGTAGCAACTTATGATTTGGAGTGGTTTGGTAATAGTCGGATGGTCGGGGCTGGTTTGTGTGGTGTCGTTGATCCTGTTGCAGTACCTACTACAGGTTGTGCCGAGTACAATACTCGTGGAGCGCTTATTAGTACTGATGAGTTAAAAGATTCTTTTTTGGCTAAAGGGTATACTTCTTTAGAAGAAGATGATCCAAATTATAATGCTTCGGGGATGAATAATCTTTGGGTAAGAAAGGTAGATGCGACTGAAGGAAATTCTGTTTATGTTTGTTATATTCCTAAGGCAAAATCAAATAGAACCAAAAATTCTAATCTTTATACACCAGTCCTTGGTGGTGGTGGTGAGTTAAGTAATTTAGAACCTGCTGCGCCTGCAAATTTTACTGCAGCGGGAACTCCGGTTGATAGTTGGACTTTTGCCACTCCTGAAACATCTTTATTTAAGTGTGTTCCATAGTTAGTATCTAGCAATTAATTAAAACCCCTCCAATAAAGGAGGGGTTTTTGGTGAAAAACCCTAACCCTACCCTTTCTACCCTCTTCGGGGTATCTATGGACCTTGACAGGGCAAGGGTAAAAGCCAGTTAGTTTAGTTTTATTTGTTAGAATAATTTGTGGAAACAATAATATTGGTAATTATTTTTATTTTAGGATTGTGTTTTGGAAGTTTTGTGAATA
Source organism: uncultured Gammaproteobacteria bacterium (assembly GCA_964502975.1). GTDB lineage: Bacteria > Patescibacteriota > Microgenomatia > UBA12405 > UBA12405 > WARW01. The sequence continues at coordinate 5,081 of CAZCYK010000045.1, forward strand.
TGCT
>CAZCYK010000046.1:0-5065 GCA_964502975.1 uncultured Gammaproteobacteria bacterium
GGTGAGGAAAGGTCACGTCATCTCTATATCCTCGGTCAAACTGGTTCGGGTAAAACAACAGTAATGTTTCATATGGCCAAAGACGATATAGTTTCCGGTCGGGGTTTAGCAATATTAGACCCACATGGAGATTTGGCAAAGGATTTACTGAATACAGTTGCTGAAAACAGAATTGATGATTGTATCTATTTTAATCCAGCCGATTTAAAACACCCGATAGGATTAAATTTAATGGAGATACCACAAGGTTTTGAGGGAGAAGAATTAGAACAAGAAAAAGAATTGGTTTGTGAAGGTTTAATTTCAATTTTTAGAAGGGTGTTTAATAAAGAGGAAAACAACGACTCGCATCGAATTGAATATATTTTACGCAATACTATTTATACGGCTTTTAATGTCCCAAATGCCACTATTTTTACTATTTTTGATTTACTTACTGACCCAAAATTTAGAAAAAGAGTAACTTTACTTTTAGATGATCAGAATTTAATAAACTTTTGGAAAAATGAATTTGGGAAAGCTGGAAATTATCAGGTGGTAAAAATGGCTTCCGGAGTAACGGCTAAAATCGGTCGCTACTTATTTTCTCCGACGGCTAAAAGAATTTTGGAACAGTCGAAATCAACTATTAACTTTGATGAAATTTTAGACAAAGGAAAAATATTAATTTGTAATTTAGCCGAAGGTAGTTTGGGTGAAGACACATCACAGCTATTAGGGACAACCATAATTACTAAGATTCAACAAGCGGCAGTCAGAAGAATCAGACAAAATAAAGAGGCCCGAGTCCCCTTTCATTTATTTATTGATGAATTTCAAAACTTTGCCACTTCTTCTTTTATTAAATTGTTATCCGGTGGTAGAAAATTCGGATTAAGGCTAACAATTGCCGAACAGTCGAGTTGCCAACAGGAAGACAGAAATGTGGTTAATGTAATATTGGCTAATTGTGGAACAGTCATTTGTTTTAGAACCGCCAGTCCAATAGATGAAGAGTTGATGTTAAGCCAGTTTCAGCCTTATGTAACATCAAGCGACATAGTAAATTTACCCAGATATCATTTTTTGATGAAGGTGTCGGCCGTAAAACCGGAAGAACCAATGTCCGGAGTAACTATTCCAATAGCTTATGAAAAGGATAGTAAAAAATTGGCAGAGATTATCGAAAGGTCACAAAAAAACTATGCCGGAGTTTATAAAAAAAGTATTAAAACTATCTTTAGAAGTAAAAAAACTAATAATAATCCAGCTACTAATAAATTTACATAAAGTATCAACGTGTTGATACTATTATTACAGAATTTAAAGCTAAAATTTAAAAATTCACGTCATCTATATTCTCTTATAGAGAAAGGAAAATGAATAAACGAGAAGAAGAGATATTAGTAAATTTATATCGGTTTAGGTTTTTGACTAGAGGTCAATTGCAGAATTTATTGGGTCATAAAAATCATCGTTGTTTAGTTGATTGGTTGAAAGAATTATTAAGTAAAAATTATATTGGTTATTTAGATAGACGAGGAAAAATAACAGATTCTTATATTTATTTTTTAGAAAATAATGGAAGGAAATATTTAAAAAACTTAGAGTTAAATAAAAAAGGATTAAATAAAGTATGGCGAAATAGTAAAACTAGTAAACAACAACAAGACCATTGTTTGGCTGTGGCTGACGCTTTTGTAGTTTTAGATAAAATGTTAAAAGAGGTTGGGGAAGAATTGTTTTTTTATACTAAAACTGAGCTAATTGGTTATACCGGTCTGGTAACTCCCCATGCAGATGCCTACTTTTATATAAAAAACAAAAAGGGTCTTAAAAAATATTATTTTTTGGATATCTTTAATGCTTTTGTAAATAAATGGCAGTTAATAAAAAGATTGGATAAATATCAAGATTATTATGATGAGAATATTTGGCAGGAACAAGTTAAAAAAGATTTTCCGGAGGTGATTTTGGTTTTAAGTGATGTATCGTCTTATTTCTTTTTGAAAAAGTATTTACCAAAGATTATAGAAAATTATGATTTTTCAGTTTATATAATTTCTTTGGATATGATTAGAAACAAGGGTTTTAATAAAGAAACTTTGACAAAAATTGAGCCGGCAGATGATTAATTCTGCCGACCCAAATATTTGTTTAAAATTTTTCTGCCTTTAGAAGTGAGAACAAAATCGTGGAATAGACGAGCCCCAATATCTGAGGTAAAAGGAATGAATTGAGGTAGTTTATCCATTTCAATTTTTCTGAACTCTTGTAACCTCATATCGACGGTATAGCCTTTGAATTTTGGGAGTATTTTAATCATATAATTTGACTGGCCTTTTTAGGGATAAAATATAAATCGCGTTCAATTCCTAAACCGTAAGGGCCTTTTAAACTTTCCAGTTCGGTAAGAGAAAAATAACCCCATTCATCATTTTCATCGCCAAAGATGGAAACGTAACCAAAAAACATTTTATCTTTTGGATTGAATTCGGTGGCATACCAAGTGCCGGCTCCGGTGGGATTGAAAAACTTGGCAATAATTAACGGGTCAGGGTTGTCCTCCTGACAACCTATTTTGGCAAACTTTTTGAGAAGTTCTTGATTTAAAAGTTTCATAGCTTTCTTAATTAATAAATTTAGGCAGGCTTTTGCCGGCCTGCCTAAATTAATGGAGATATAAAAAAGCGGGGTGAAATTGGGCAAGGGCAAACGAAGTGCAGTTTATTGGAGTGAAACGGAAACCCTTGCCAAATGAGGGGTAAGACCCCTTTATAGGTTGTTAAGTTTGGTTGCTAGACTTTCTTGTTCGTTATATAAAGCTTGGTCTTGTTTTAATCCATTAGATTCTGCAGTACTTAACCACTGGTTATTTCTCATTTTATTAACTGCTGCACTTATGTCACCTATTCTAATAGTAATAATTTCATTGATTCTGTCACAGGAAGTTTTATTATTTTCATATTTACTTCCCCATTCCTTACATTTCTGCCATGATGGTTGTATTTCTTTTAATCTATTTAATGTACTTTCCCACCCTTCAATATTGGATTGGTCGTAATTTGGGGGAACATATCCACCAAATTCCTGAATTATAACCTGAACTTCACAGTCATTAACTTTACCGACATATGAAGCTATCCCGGTATCCTGAAACTGTTTGTTAAGCAAATTTTTTTTAGTTTCATAATCCAACCAGTAATTGGATAGCTCTTCGGAGTCGTAGTAGCCAGTGGTAATAATCTCTCCGGTGGTCGTATTGTAATAACCGGCGTCTTTGATAGCTGTAGTGTATGGATATTTACTTTTTTCGTTCTTACTGATTAATTCGACTTCATTGTTTTCAATAACAGATTTGGCTCTAGCTAAGGCAGCTTTCTCCAATTTTTCATTTCTTTTTAAAGGTTTTAAGTCATTATCTTCTCTAATTTTATTAATTCTTTGGTAATAATCGTCTAGATCAAAAGAAGGTAAACCATGATCTGTACCATCATTTGAAGCATCTCTTAATCTGTCTTTATACTGCTCTTGTTTTTTTGTGGACAGAATATTTTCAATTTCATTTACTGAAACTAGACCAATATCCCGTGAATCTTTACTCCTTTTTCGGTTATCACCTAAGACAAAATAATAACCATTAGGAATGGTAATAGTTTTACAATCAGCTAAGAAGGAACCGCCAAAGGTTGATCTTGCTTTAGCGGTATAAGGTTCTTTAACTAATTCATCATTTACATACAGAAAACCATCCCGAATACTGACTTTATCCCCGCCAACGGCGACAATTCTTTTTATATAGCTAACGATTTCTCCCCCTTCCGGATCTGATGTTCTTCCAGATTCAAATGTAACAATATCGCCTTTTTTAGGTTTAAAAAATAATTTATTTAAAAATGTAAACGAACTTAAGTCAATGTGTTCCTCGTTAAGAATTGTTGGGTTCATTGAATTACCTTTAACCGGAGTACTAGTTGTAATTACTCCAAAAAGCAAAAGCATAAAAACAACACCCAATCCCCATATTGGCAATAGAATAAAAAAACCAAAAAATACGGAAGAAAGATCTTTTATTACCAAAATTGGTAAGAATATTAGCGAAACTATAAATCTAAAAAATTTCTTTGATGGTTTATCGTTAAAATGTTTTCCATATGAAAGATTTAAAGCTAAACATATTACAGTCACCAAAAAAGAAACAATTCCGATTATCGTTATTGTGGTTAAAAAATATGAGGGGATTTTGGAGTTTTCGTAGGAAAGTTGGGGAAATTTATTGGCTAATGTTACTAATAAAATAAATAAGGCGACAGAAATAACCCAAATTATTTTAGAAATTTTTGATAACTTTAGAAATTTTTTACTGTTTTTAAGGAATTCAGGATTTTTTTTACAGGTTAATTCGTGTTTGTCTGATTCTTTTTTAGTATCAAATTCTTTTTTACAAAAATCACAGGCCCAAATTACTTTGTATTTTTTCTTAGACTTCAGCTTCTTTTCACCTTTCATCTGGGTTGATTATATTACTTTATATAAATACAAGTAAATTTTACTCCGTACAAATAAATTGTTCCAATTCTTTGATATTTCCAAAGGCAACTCTATCAGGAACTTTGTCATTAGTATTGACCATCATCCCTGGAGTAATAACAAAACTTCCCCACTTTTGATTAATATCATCCAAGGCTTTAGTCAAATGAATTTTTTTGTCGATTTGTCCGAAGAGATCAAGTTGAGAAGATTTTAATGGCTTAAGATTAAAAAGCGAGACTGAAAGATTGGCGACAATAGTATGGTATGGAGAGTGAGTCATTATTTTATAAGCAAAGCGATAAATGTCATTGGAATTAAAAAGAATTTCTTGAGTTACCCCGCCATGGTGCCAAAAATTTCTGTCCTTATAAAGTATTCCGACATGAACCCCTCTGGCGGCAAAACCGGCCTGACGCATGCGAAAACTACATTTTTCGACAAGTTTATGAAGAATGGGAGAAAGTTGATCCGGTGTGCTTAATTTATCGGGAATGGAATACATATTACCAAAGCTTTTTCTATCACTACTGACATCATCTATTTCCCAACCATG
>CAZCYK010000047.1:0-4933 GCA_964502975.1 uncultured Gammaproteobacteria bacterium
ATGTATATGAATGATTGGCTGGAAAAATTAGATGGTTTTCTGGTTTTGAATGATAAGGAAATTCTTGATAATGCCGGCGATGTGTCGCATAAACAAATGGAAGCAAAAGTGCGCGCGGAACTGGAAAAATATAATCAAAAGTTACTGAGGGAATAAATATGGAAGAAGAAAAATATAATAAAATAGTTGAAGAATTTTTGTCTGTTTCCGCCAGAACTACTTTGGTCGCGCATGATATGAAAAATGGAGATAGTGTTGGGGTGCAGCACCTTTCGGCTGATGATCTGAAAATAACAGAAGAGGTTAAAGCGAGGCTGCTTAAAGCTTTGCCGGAAATTGATTCAAAACAGCTGATTGAACTGTTGAGCCAGACAAAAGATTTTGAGGTGATAGCGGAAATTGAAAAAGAACTTGTTAAAAGGTAAAAGCGTGAATATTATTATTTCTGTTTCTAAACAGGGTAGTGTTAATGATTCGTTAGATTAAATAAAATTAATAACCTTATGATACTAAAGGAGATGGCGCAAAAGTTTGTTGATTGGACAAAGAAAAAGGTAAGACATCATGTTGGACAAGAACCAGAAAAGTATTTTCGCGAAAAAGAAATTTGGTGGGCTGCCATGGGCAAAAATATTGGTTTTGAGATTGATGGTAAAAATGATTTGTTTGAAAGACCAGTTTTAATTCTAAAAGGTTATTCTAAAGACATGTGCTTTGTTTTGCCATTAACCTCAAAAATTAAAAATCCAATACCATGGTATCAGCATGTTGTCTCATTAATCAATGGTGATAGTGCAGTCATTATTAGCCAGGGCAAATCTTTAAGTAGTAAAAGATTGTTAAGAAAGCACGACGCGATAAGTAATGAAGATTACAATGCTATTATTGAGAAATTTGTTAATCAATTTGAGAAAAAATAAAAAGCACCCCGCCGCGAGGCGAGGTACGGAGCTACCAACCACTTGTGGTGGCTGGTAACGAAATTATGACTATAATATAGCAAGCGGTTGGCATGTTGTCAAGTTGGAGTGACCGGACGCGTGGTGCGTTGTTTGATTAAAAAAATAGAAGTGCGAAGACTGTTTTGTTTGATTTTTAAACAGGGCAGTGTCTGCGGTTTTATTGAGAATAAAAAAACCTGCCGGGTTCGCATACCCCAGAAGGGGCAGAGGCGTAGCAGGTGTTGATAAAAGTAGTATACAATAATTTTAATAAAATTTAAAATATGGGAGATTTAAATGAGCTAATAGAAAAATATGAACGATTAGATTGGAATGGACTATTAAGAAAAGACCTTGGTCAGTATAGTCTTGAAGAGACAAAAGATTCCTTTGACAGGATAAAAAAGATTTTTGATTTGATTTTAAAAAGTCCGATGCTACAAAGATTGTCGTCGCAGATTCAACAAGTTGTTCAATCTCGGTTAAATGAATTTATAGTTTTTGCCGGTACAGTTCAAAATGATTTTAGAGATACGGGCGCAAGGAACCAATGGATAGAAAGAATTAAAAATCAAGAGCATGGCATAATAGATCATTTATTAAAGTATTATGATTATTTTAAGATAGCTGACCCAACAAATGAAAACGAGCTGTTGAAAATTGAAAATGATTTTAGAAAAAAGGCTGATCAACTTGAAGAAAAAGTAAGGAAAGCTGATCAAATTTTAAACCAAGCCCAAGAAAGAGCTGTTAAAGTTGAAGCTCATGAGTATGGAGAGTTTTTTAAAGAAACGGCGAGGAAAAATGACAGCAGAGCTAAAAATGCCTTTACTTGCATGTTGGTGAGTATTTTTTCAACAGCTGTGTTTTCTTTTATTTTATTGTGGGGAGAATTATATATTGATTTTGAAGAAAATTTAAATCTTTTCGAAAAAATAATTAAAGCTATATCAGAGCAAAATATTTTTTTGAAGTTGGTATTTGTTTCTCTTGGTGGGTATTTGATTTCGCATTTTTCGAAGACTTATTCCGCAGAAAGTCATCTTTATTATCTTAATACGCAAAGACAAAATGCCCTAGATTCCCACAAACAGATATTAGACTCTATAAGAGACACAAAGAGTGAGAATGATAAAGAAATTGCCAATGCAATATTATTAGAATTAACAAAAGCGATTTTTGATGCTAATGATACTGGCTATTTAAAAAATTGCGGTAGTTCTCAAAATCCGACCAATAATTTTGTTGAAATAACAAAGAATCTGAAATAATTTTTTTATGTCACTCAAAGATATTGAAAATATAATAAAACAGGTTGTAAATTTCATTCCAAGCTTCCATAAATTTTTTAGCTTGTTGGCAATTTTATTTTTGGCATTTGTTTTTTTATTTTTTGGCATACATCCGATTGCAGTAGATAGATTTGATTATGAGTGGCATTTGTATGGTTTCGCATTTTTAGGAATTTTTGTTTTTTGGTTAATTTATAAATATAAATGGCCTTACAAGAAAAATAAAATAAATCCAGAAACAAAAAATCCTTCAAAAACTGGCTTGGTTATTTCAATTTACGCAGATACATGGCAAGGGCTTAAGATAAAAAATCTTTTTATTAAGGAGTTGAGTAGAAATATTAATGATTCGGAACTTGATAATTATTTTGAAATTATCCCAGTACCCAACCAACATGCCGAAAATATAAAAACCAGGAAAGATGTTGATGAAGTTGATAAGAAAATTAATGGGCATATTTATTTTTATGGAGATATACAGTATGAGCAAGATGGTAAAAATAAAAAATATTTTTTAAGCATAGATGGTTACGTTAAGCATTTACCAGTGCCAATTTCATTAAGCAAAGAACTATCTTTTGATTATAGGGCTCTTTTGCCAAAAGAAATAAATTTTGATGAATTTTTTGGGTTAAGGGGGTGCAAGGCTACGGCGAAAATTGTCTACTTAACAACTAAATATGTTGCCGGGGTGGCATCATTCTTATCGGGTAATCCCTTTTTGGCTATAACTATGCACGAGAAGTTGGGTGACGAGCTTAAGGGTTACGAAGAGATTGATAGAGATAAAAGGTTGAAAGATTTTTCTAAATTTGATTTTAAACAAATTAAAAATATAAAAAATAAATTGCCACTTATTATATCTAACGAAGCATTTTCAATTTCTAAAATTTATTACGAAAACAATTTACAAGATATGGCTAAAGAATTTTTGGCTAAGTCTCTTGGGTTTAATCAGAATAATTATAATTCATATTTGTTAAAGGCAATTATTGATTTTGAAGTTAATAATGACCCCTTAGAAGCTATGAATAGTATAAAAAATGCTAAGAGGTGTGGCGAGAACAGATTTGAATGGAAATACAGCTGGGCTTTCTTGCATTTTTGGTTTCAAAGATATGGAGAAGCTTTTAAAATGTGCCAAAAGATAAGCAAACAGAATTACCCAAAAGAAGATGATGTTGTAGAAAATGTTGAGCAGTTTAATTTGAATATTTTAAACAATAGGCAGGACAAACCGCAACTTTATTTTTGGATAGGTTATTTGAGCTATAAAAAGATGTTAAATTTTCCCAAGGCATTAGAATATTTTGAAAAGTTTAAAGAACTGGCAAACATTAATAATGATGCCATGTTGTTTAGTAAGGCTGGAGCTTATATAGCGGAAATTAAGAATAAAATGAAATAATGAATCAATTTTTTTCTGAAAATTTGAATAATTTTATAACTCCTGCGATATTTATTTCTCTGTTGGTCTTTCTGGTTAGATTTTTGGGGCGTGTCGTGTCTGATCAAAAGCCATTTACTGATGATAGAAAATGGGAGGTAGATGTTCGCGGTGTATTTTTTGTTGTTAATAAAATATTCATTCCGGCTTTAATAGTAATGACGTATGTTGAAAAGAAGGATTATTTTTGGCCGTTAAATGTTTTTGGGACAAACTTAGTACATTTTAAAAATCCATTTGTAATTCAAGATTTGTATTTGTTTATATTTTTTGTAATTTATTTTGTTATTTTTGTCGTATTTTATTTAAGATTTCGTTCTTTTGTGGAAATAAAAGCAGAAAAAAACATAAAAGAGGCCTGAAAAAAGATCGATTGGAAGCGTTTGCGTAAAGAATTATTGATCGATTTTATTTTGGGTTTAATACCGGTTGCTATTGTGTCGTTGTTGTATGCAGTTTATTTAACTAAGGATTGGATATATTTTGCTTACTCTTTATTGTTGGCTTTTGTTTCATTTTTTTGTTTGGCTGCCGCAGAGTCTTTGACGAAAAAGAATGTTGTTAAGGTGAATATCTATTTTATTGACAAAAAGAATGCCCCAATAAAAGGTTGTCGGGTTGTTCGGGAAAATGGCGATAACATAAGAATTGTTAAGAATAATAGGGGCTTGATTATAAATAAGGCGCAAATTTTAAAGATTGAGAAAATTTTGGATAATAAAAACAATAGTAGAGGCAATATAAAATATGAAAAATAATTGGCAAAAGGAAAAATTTGAGAAAATTTTTATAAGAATTCCTAATAAAAAATACCAAATAAATTCTAGTGAATATTTAGGTGTTGGTAAGTTTCCGGTGGTTGATCAGGGCAAGGATGATGTGGTTGGTTTTTGTGATAATGAAGAAAAAGTGTTTAAAAACAATGGCGTCATTGTCTTTGGTGATCATACAAGAATTTTGAAATATATTGATTATGATTTTATTATTGGTGCTGATGGAACTCAATTGATAAAAACAAGAGAAGGGTTTTTAAATAAATTTTTTTATTACAACTTGTTGACCAAAAAAATTCCTAATACAGGATATAATAGGCATTTTAAATATATAGAAAGTGAAGTTTATAATGTTCCGCCGAGGGAGGAGCAGGAGAGGATTGTGAGGGTTTTGGAATGCTGGGATGGGTATTTGGAGAAATTGGGGAGGAAGATTGAGGTTAAGAAGAATATTAAGAAGGCTTTGATGCAGAAGCTTTT
>CAZCYK010000048.1:0-4895 GCA_964502975.1 uncultured Gammaproteobacteria bacterium
TTAGGTAAGTTTAACTTAAAGAAAGATTCTTATCTATGCAAGACCCATATTTATTAACAACTATTAGCTACTTACTACTTACTACTTACTACTTACTAATTAACTAACTAATCAACCAACTTGTCTTTAATTCTTGACTTAATTTTTCCTAAAAAATGTCTCAATTGCGGCTCGAGCGGTCAGTATCTTTGTCCTAAATGTTTATCAATACAGCGTCACAATCAACCCAAATATATTAATCAGGGTTCAAAAGAGGGGAGTCTGGGCTTGTTTCGTTATGAATTTATTATTAGAAAAGCCATTTTTGAACTTAAATATCACTTTGTTTCCGATATAGTAGAAGAATTGGCCACTATTTCGGCCAACCATATCAAATCATCTTTTCCTCATTTGCTCCAATATTGGCAAGATAATAATTTTGTTTTAATTCCAATCCCTTTATATTTTACTCGTCAAAATTGGCGAGGGTTTAATCAATCAATATTAATAGGTCAAAAAATCGCAAAAAAGCTGAATTTAAGTTATTGTGATCAGACTATTTTTCGCCATCGTCATACGTATACTCAAGCCAAAATAAAAAATATTATCAATCGTTATCAAAACTTACATCAAGTTTTTAACGTCATTTCGCCTTTACCCAAAAACGTAATTCTTTTTGATGATGTTGCCAGTAGTTTTTCGACCCTCAATTCTGCTTTCAAAAGCCTCAATTGCGATGACCTAAATCGTTGCTGGTACCTGACTCTGGCTGGTTAGTAAAGACTCTCTCGCTTTTAATCTGTTCGGCTGTTTTAAGTTGAGATACAGGTTTAATTCGTGGTAATTCAGTATCAGTTATTTGCCAGCCTTCAATTGGTGTTAGTGAACTTAAATAAAAATTTTCAACATCTAATCCATGTCCCGAAAGCGATTCTCTCAACTCATCCCTTATTTCGTCTTCAATAATACTTCTATCAGTTGACAAAGACATTACCAAAGTATGATTAGTCAATACTTTTCTAATTCGACTTCTAGTTACAGGTCTAACAACTTTTGAAACAAAATTTTCACCAATATTTTGCCAAATTTCTGGCAATCTTTCAGTATCAAGCTTTATCAACACCGTTGCCTCCACTGCTACAAATTTATTATCCGAAGTTACTGCATTAATAATTTCATCACCCATAATTTCCTTGTTGTCTTTAAGAAAAATATCTTTTGCGACTGTATATTCAATCAATTGAGCATTAAACAATTTTACCCGATGGATTATTGGTATTTTAAAATGCATTCCTGGATACCAAACATTTTTCAACACCCCCCGAAAAATACTATAAATACAACCAACATGACCCGGCGGAATTGTGACAATAAAACCACCAACTACCTCGTCAACCAACAAAGATACTAACAAATTATCTATAGATGCCATATGTAATCTCAATTATATACTAATAATCAGGCAATTAACACCCAAACCTAAAAACAACTCGCTAATTCTTCTAATTTTTTTTCTGGATTTTTATTCTTAACGATGTATGATGAAATTAGTATTCCTTTAGCCCCCAACTTCAAAGACACCTCTACATCTTTTACAGAATGAATTCCAGCTCCAACAAAAACCGGAATTTCAGGGTATTTATCAACCATATTTTTTATTACTTCTGGTTTTTCGCTCGCTACTGATTTATCTTTGCTCCCAATTAAGCTTTTTGGTTCATAAGCGATAAAATCAGGTTTTAAGTTTTTAGCCCAGCTTTCTGCTTGTCCCAAACTACCCAAACAAAGCATTACTTTAAAATCATCAGGCCAATTAGCCAACATTTTTTTAATAGTACCTGGTTTTTTTCTATTTTCAGAATGATTAATTAATGTCCCCGATATTTCTAAATGTTTAGCCTGCAACGGTGATATCGCCCCCGATTTTGCTCCTTCAAACATTTCATCTGTGTTTTGTAACCACACCTCCATTCCAAGTTCATTTTTAATAGAAACGGCATCCAAAGCTGAGACTGCAGGGATTATTTTAACCTGTGTTTTTTTAGTAACTTTTTGACAAATCTTTGCCAGCGCTAAAGCTTTATCGCCAAAAGTTTCTTCATAAATTTTAAAATTTACCACTATCATATTTTTCGTTTTATTCTTAAATCTATAATCATTAATCTTAAATCAAAGTATTATCTTCTCAAGCCATATTTTGTCTGAAGCTGACTTATTCCATTTTTTAAATTACTCAACACGGTTTCTGCTCCCGATTGAGTCATCTGATTAACTGCATCAGCAAAATATTTTTGCATTTCAGTATTTAATCCATCGTCATTAGTAGCCGAAGCCAAGTACCAGCTTTTAGCATTGTCTGCCACCGACACAAATGGCCATACTTTATTATTATTTTTTAAACTTTCACCCATACTTTTCTTAGGATATATTTCACCAAAACTTCTGGTTTGTGATTGTGCTGCATAAAGCTTTTCTAAAACTTCTTTTGAACTCAAATATTCTACAAATTTCCACGCCTCAGCTTGATATTTGCTTCTATTATTAACTCCTTCGGTCCAGTAAGTAGCCCAATGTATATTGGTTAACTCAGTATCGTCGCCCGTAAAACCTCCGTTTGTTGGAAGCTGGGGAACAGTCGTAATTCCATATTTTAAACTTTTATTTAATTTTTCAATGTCAAAGACTCGCCATGATGGTCCAAAATAAAAAGCCAATTTTCCGTTGGCAAACAAATTTGTTGAACTCGGCATACTTTCATTCCATACGTTGTCCGAAGATTTTGCAAAAGAAGAATAATATTTCAAAACGTCTTCCAAATTTTTATCATATCCAGTTGTTAATTGATTAAAATTAATTCCATTTTGTTTCATCATTAAACCCAAAATATCACTCCAATGGTCTACGTTTCCGTTGACAATTCCCATACCTACACCCGAAATTTCAATGTTTCCTTTAGAATCTTTAACAGTTATTTTTTTAGCCGCCTGTTCCAGCTCCCACCAATCGTCTGGTATTGCAATTTTTGCCGCATCCAAAAGTTCTTGATTATAAAATAAAGCCAATCCGTCGTACATTATTGGGACAGACAACCAATTATTATTTTCCTTTAAATCATCTTTATAAATATTCCAATAGTCATTTTCTAGTCCGATTTTTGTAACTAACTCACTTGGAACAGGTGCTAAGTTTTGCCTAAACATAGGAATCCAAGTGTTGTGTATTCTATAAATATCAACTTCTTCAGATTCGTTAGTCCCAGTCTTTGCCAGTCTTCCTGCTAATCTTGTTCGATAATCACTCAATTGATTTCTTTTGTAGTTTATCTTTATCCCGGGGTTTTCTTTTTCAAAATCAGCAATTACTCCATTCACTATACTAGGTTCTTCCCACAAACCCCAATAATTTAAAGTTATAGTTTCGTCTATTTCTTCTTTTTTATTAAAAAAAACAAAAAACAAAACTAATCCCAAAACCAACAAAACCACCAAAGCAATAATCCATTTAAAATTTATTTTAATTTTCTCTTTAGTTTTGGGTACTTCCACTGAGACGGCAGTTGGAGGTTCAGTTGGCCTTTCAATAGGAGTTTGAGGAATTGTTTTTTTTTCTTCTTCTAAATCATCAGTCGGGGTTGAATCAGTTCTTCGTGGGGGTAAGGGTGATTTAATTTGGTCTAAGTCCATATATATATCATACTCAAAAAAGACTTCTCTGCCTAGTTGTTGTTTTTGTTGGTAAAATAACAGCAACATGTCACCATTATTGCTTTCTCTGTTTGCCACCCTAACTATTAGTCTTATTTCTCTATTAGGTATTTTTTTTATTTTTCTAACTCCCAAGTCACTTAACCGATTAACCCTCTTTTTCGTCAGCTTTGCTATTGGAGGACTTTTAGGTGATTCTTTTATTCATTTGATTCCACAATCTTTTACTTTTTTTGAATCTAGTACGACCGCTTCATTGTTTATTCTTGTCGGTATTCTTATTTTTTTTATTCTAGAAAAATTTTTGCTTTGGCACCACTGCCATGAAGCTAATTGTCAACAGTCAACCAAACATGTCCCCACCATGAATTTAGTTGGGGATAGTATCCACAACTTTATAGACGGGGCCCTAATTGCTGCTAGTTTTCAAGTCAGCCTATTTGTTGGTTTGAGTACCTCCTTGGCTGTAATTTTACACGAAATACCCCAAGAAATAGGTGATTTTGGAATTCTAATTCATCACAAATTTTCGATAAAAAAAGCCCTTATCTACAATTTTTTAAGTGCCCTTTTTAGTGTTGTTGGGGTTCTTCTTGTTTTTGTTTTTGACACTAGTCTTTCAACTTTTTTAATCCCAATAACCGCCGGAGGTTTCATTTATTTAGCCGCTACCGATCTTATACCCGAGCTTCATCGCCACGACACCAAGGTTAAAACCTCTCTTATTCAATTAATTTGTATTCTACTTGGTATAAGTCTTATGTTCGGCCTAACATTATTTGAATAATATTATTTTAGATATAAATTATTTAACCTAACGTTCTAAAGCTCTAAAGTACTAGAGCACTATTTTTGTTATCATTTCTATATGGAATTAAATGTTTATACCGATGGTGGATCTCGAGGGAATCCTGGTCTTTCTGGTTATGGTCTAGTAATTTACGATGAAAAGAAAAAAATAATTTGTAAGGAATCTAAATTTCTGGGGATAAAAACCAACAATGAGGCTGAATATTTAGCTATAATTGCTTCCCTTGAATGGATTAAAAAAAACCAATCATTTTTAGATATTACTAAAATTAATTTTTTTGCCGATTCACAGTTGATGATTAGACAACTCCAAGGGGTTTACAAAATCAAAGCCCCAACACTTTTACCCCTATTTTCTCGTGCTCAACAATTACTAATTCAAATAAACCTACCCCATACTTT
>CAZCYK010000049.1:0-4836 GCA_964502975.1 uncultured Gammaproteobacteria bacterium
CCCCCGTCACCACCTTTGATAGTAATATGAACTTCGTCGATTAACATGAGAGTATTATAGCTTAGATGAGTAGATTATTAGATAAATAGTATAAAAGTTAAAAACTTTAAAATTATTTTGTATTGATTGCTAATTGACCACAGGCGGCCAAAAATTTTTGGCCAAATGATCGACGAAGGGTATAGTGAACACCAAGTCTGTCAAGATTTTGTATAAATAATTCTTGTTGGTCTTTGGTGGCAGGATTTAGTCCCCCGTCAACTGGATTAAGAGGAATTAAATTTAGAAAAAATAGATGATGAGAATGGAGAAAATCGGCCAGTAATTTGGCATCAGATTGAGAAGTGTTCTCGTCGGTTAGGGCATATTCGAAAAATAATTGTCGGTTAGAATAGTTAGCATAATAAATACAAGCTTTTTTGAGTTCATCTAAATTAAATTTCTTGGCAATGGGCATAATTGACTCACGAAATTGTTGATCAGCAGAATGAAGAGAAATGGCGAGGTTAATTTGAGTATTCAAGTCGGCAAATTCGATAATTTTATCAACAACACCAGCAGTGGAAATACTGATTTTTCGAGCACCAATATTTAAACCATCAACAGAATTAATCAGCCTTAAAGATTCAAGTAAATTGTCCCAATTTAAAAATGGTTCACCCATACCCATAAAAACGATTCGGCCGACAAATAAGGGATATATTTTTTGGTTCCAATAAAGAATTTGATCGACAATTTCTTGAGGAGTTAAATTTCTAATAAAACCCATCTTTCCAGTGGCACAAAATTTACAATTTAGGGCACAACCAACTTGGCTGGAAACACAAACAGTAATCCAATCGTCATAGTTCATTAAGACCGATTCTATCTTTTGGTTGTCTGCTAATTTTAATAAAGCTTTTTGGGTTGATTGGTCGCCAACGATTTTTTCTTCGAATACTGAATAAAGGGGAAATTGAGAATTTAATTTGGCTCGTAGGTCAAGAGAAAGATCGGTCATTTGATCAAAACTTGAGTATCGAGCAGAATAATAGTTTTTGATAATCTGGCGATATCTAAACGAGGGTAAATTCTGAGAATCAAGAAAAGTTTTTAGTTTGACTAAATCCATTGATTATGCCTTGTTTATGGCATTAATGTAATCTTCTTTTTGACGAAAACCAATTAGGGTATCGACAATTTGTCCGGCTTTAAAAATAACGACAGTGGGAATACTGGCGATGTTGTATTTCATGGCAATTTCTTGGGCTTCATCAACATTAACTTTGATTACTTTTACTTTATCTTTTAAATCTATGGCTACTTCTTCAATAATTGGACCAAGCATTTGGCATGGACCGCACCAAGCCGCCCAAAAATCTACTAAAACAACTTCTTTTGATTCTAAGACTTCAGTTTTAAATTCTTCGTATTTGGTTATTTGGGTCATGGGAGTATTATAAACTATTATTTGGATTTGACTAGTTTGGCAGTGTAAATTATTCTTCTTACTACTCCATCTGGTCCTTCGATTTGATTTGAACCAGAAATTTTTACATATTGAGCCAGGTAATCAGAAAGGGCGGTTTTTACTTCTCTTAATTGAGTTTGGGTTTCTTTGAGTTTGTCGATATTAGTTTTTGCTCCCTGGGTATTAAGGGCTTTTTGGCGGGCTACAGCTCTCAGTTTTGCTTGTTTTTTGGCTTCTTTATCGATTTCTTGAAATTCAGTATCGCTTTCTAAAATTTCATCCAACATCGCCTTATACTCTTTGGCTTCGTATGTAAGGTCATTGAGTCGAGCATTAGCAGTATTTATAAGCGATTCAGTGTTGATTATGTTTAGAGTTTGATTTTCGTCTGGCATATCTTTTACTCTATCAAGAGTGAAACTCTTCTTCAAGGGACAATAATTCTTTGACTGAATTTAATCTAATAAGCTTCATTCTGAGCGACTTTGCATTGGAAAGGTTTTTGGTATAGAGTAAAAAATGTTTACGAAGACTATCAAATTGACGATGAGGAAAAGTAGATTCAAAAAGTTGAGAGTGAAGTAACATAGCCGAAAATTTTTCTTCGGGGGTTGCGAGGTGATTACTAAAACACCAAGGATTGCCAGAAGCAGCTCGACCAATTAAAACTCCATCAACTCCATATTTTTGACAATATTTTATCCCCTGTTGGTGGTCCTGAATGTCGCCATTACCAAATATTTTTGTTTTGGTGTTTTTTGCCAGATTTACTACTTTTTTGATTTCATTCCAATCGGCAACTCCAGCATAAGCTTGTTTTAGGGTTCGACCATGAATGGTGAGGAAATCTAAATCTTGGGCTAATAATATCGGAATCCATGATTCAACTAAAGATTGGGTAATACCAAGACGGGTCTTGACAGATATCGATGGTCGATTGTTTATTGTTGATCGTTGATTATCAATAATTTGAGAATACTTTTTGTTTCGAATAATTACATCGAGTGTTTTTTCGTTAAGTCCAATATCAGTGATTTTAATTTCACCTGAAAACCAATCATTTATCCCTTTTTTAACTGCCTGAATAATTTCAACAGCTAAATCTGGTTTGGCGATTAAAGAGGCACCTGACCCATGCTGGGTGACGGTTTTGGCTGGACAACCCATATTGATATCTACTCCATCAAAACCTAGCTCACACAAAATTATGGCAGATTTATAAAAACTGTCGGGATCTTTACCAAACAATTGACCAATAATGGGCCGTTCTTCTGGGGAAAATAGTAAAGTGTCATAAAGTTTGATTCCACCTCGGGAAATCCCTTCGGCGCTAACAAATTCGGTAAACACTAAATCAGGTTTGGCAATTTTAGTCTGAACTAATCGAAAAGCTTCGTCAGTAATCCCATCCATAGGAGAGAGTCCAATAATATTTGTTTGGTTTAAAAAATTCATAAGGTTAAAACCCTCCTGTCCCTCGACTAGCTCAGGACATACTCCCTTAAAAAAGGAGGGAGTCTTGATTCTATTTTTATTCAATAAATTTTTTGAAAAAAATAGTTATAAAGTAATTATTTCTTTTTGCTTTTGGCGGCGAATTTGGCACCGACACGAGAGCCAAAAACACGTTGTTTAAAGACGGTAGAACGCACGTGAAGTGGTGAACTGGACTTATATTCCGGCTTTTGACCTGGACGAGGGCGGAACTTCTTTTTGTTAGGATCAATTTCAGGAAAAAACTTAGGGACATACTCACCCACATTGTTTCGATTTAGAGATTTACCGACTGAACTAAAAACTGGTTTTCCACCTTTATATTTTTTAGATTTTGGATTAACCTCTTGGTTTGAAGTTGGGCGAGAATCTTGTCGAGGTGTAAAAGACGAAGACGAATTTGAGTGAGCTTCAAGACGACGCTGTTGATACTCTTGAGTATCGCTGTCGGGGTGAGGTAAGTAATTTTGGGATTGACGACGATTGGGGTGTTTTTCTAGAGCCTCCTCGTGTCTCGCCTGACCTTCTGGAGTTAAAAAAGGGTCCGGTTGAGCATAGTCAACTATAATGGTTCGGTCGCCAAGACGAAAATTATGATATTTTTCTTTGGCACGAATGGCATCGTCAATATTTTCATATTCGACATAACCCATACCACGACTTTTTCCCCAACGGTTGTGTAGTATTCGAAGTGAAATAATTTTGCCCTCAGGGATAAATATATCCAAGAGCTCACCTTCGGTAAACCGATAAGGTAAACTGCCGACAAAAAGACGTTTGGAGACTGGTTTAGAATCGTTTGTCAATATGAGTTATTATAACCTATGATCAAATATGAAGTGTTAGTTATGGGTGAATTGCAAACAAATTGCTATTTAGTGTGGGATGAAACAAGTAAAGAAGCGGTAGTAATTGATGCTGCTGACGACGGAGTTATTATCTCTGAAGAAATTGAAAAAAGAGACTTAAAACTAAAATATATTTTGGCAACCCATGGCCATTTTGACCATAACTTGGGTGTTTTAGATTTAAAATTAATTTACAATATCCCCTTTTGTGCTAGCGAAAAAGACATGTTTTTGTTGGAAAGACAAAAAGAAACAGCTAAATATTATTTGAAAATCGATATTAAAACTCCAAACTTAAAAAAAATTGATATTGATTTGGACAAAGAGAAAGAAATCAAAATTGGTAATGAAAGGCTTGAGATAATTAAAACTCCGGGACATACACCAGGGTCAATTTGTTTTTATTCTGCAAAGCACAATTTATTGTTTTCTGGAGATACTATATTTAAAGATTCTCGAGGCAGGACTGATTTTGAGTATGGTTCAACTGAAAAGATTTTTGAAAGCTTGAGGAAATTAATTAAATTACCGGAAGATACGACAGTTTTGTCAGGTCATGGTGAGGAGACTACAATTGGAAACGAAAAATCAAAATATACACTTAAAAATTAGTTATTTTTAAGATTATTGATAGTCTCGTCAAAGTTTTTGATATGATCTTGCTTTATGCTTTCAAGTAGTTCAACCAAAAGACCATTTATGTAGTCTTTGACACCCTCAGATTGCTCTGGAGATAGTTTTAGTTCTTGAATTAGCTGTTCTATAGTTTGCATTGGCTTTAATTATAGCATTTGTCGTATAATAAGTGGACTTTTCTACCCCATCGTCTAATGGTAGGACACTACGCTCTGAACGTAGCAATTGTGGTTCAAATCCATGTGGGGTAACAATAAACTAACGGCCAGCCTTCGCTATCGCTACGGACTGGTAAATAGGACAGTCGGCTCTGAACCGACTAATTGTGGTTCGAATCCATACGGAGCAACAACATCTAATGGCCAGCCTACGCTATCGCTACGGACTGGTAAATAGGACATTACGCTC
>CAZCYK010000050.1:0-4835 GCA_964502975.1 uncultured Gammaproteobacteria bacterium
AGTCTTTCCGCAAGGAATCTTGAAAATAGGTCGTGGCCAGAATTCAGAAACCAAAGAAAAATTTCCAATTTCTAATGACTAATGTCTAATTTTGGAAAGTTCGATTCAATAAGTTAAGAAAATTATAGATTTTAATTTTTAGATATTAGAAATTAGGATTTAGAAATTTTGTTTATTAGTTTATTTGGGGACGTAAGAACGTACAATTTTGCTTTGCAAAAATGTTACGTCCACGTTCTTTTTATTATATGTTTATAGGTGTTTATCTAAACAATAAATACTAAATATAATCCCGAATAAATCGGGATTTTTTGTTTTATGACTAAAAAAATAAAGAAAGTATCGGCCAAAGGCCGATTAAAATCTGAGAACCAGATTTTAACAATGGAGGATTTGCTAAAAATTGAAGGGCTGGAAAAATTAGGGTTTAAAAAGGGACAAGAAGTAAAAGGAAAGATAACTACTATAAAAAATAAAGCTATTTATATTGACATTGGTGGAAAAACGGATGCCATCGTCATGGGAAAAGAATTTGAGTTTGTCAAAGATTATATTAATGATTTAAAAATTGGTGATGAAATTGAGGTTCAAGTAAAATCACCAGAAAATGATAAAGGCCAAATATTAGTATCGATAAGAGGGGCAGCTTCAGGTTACGGTTGGAATTATTTTAAAGAAAAAGAAAAATCTGGTGGAGAAGTGATGGTATTTGCCAAAGAATTGAACCGAGGTGGAGCAGTAGTTATTGCTCCATTTGGATTTTTTGGATTTATTCCGGGGAGCCAAATTGGGACTAAATTTGATGGTGATCCTGACAAAATGATTGGTAAAAAAATTAAAACCAAAGTTTTGGAAGTAGATCAGGCCAAAAACAGGTTGGTGTTTAGTGAAAGACTGGTATCAGAACCAGAAAAGGTGGGCGAAGAAGTGGGAGCAATTGAAAATCTAAAAATTGGTGATGTTTTTGATGCTGATATTGTTAGAGTTGAGCCTTTTGGAGTATTTGTGAGAGTAAACTGTGATAACAAGGGTGCTCCTTTAAATCTAGAGGGATTAGTTCACATTTCAGAAATTTCTTGGGAAAAAGTTAGCGAACTTTCGTCTATATACAAGAATAAAGACAAAATCAAAATAAAATTGATTAGTAAAGACGAAGGCAGACTACAATTTTCGATTAAAAGATTGTCTGATGATCCATGGGAAAAAATTGAAAATAAATATCCCAAAGACAAGGAAACTGAAGGAGAAGTGGTCAGATTGGCAAACTTTGGAGCTTTGGTCAAACTGGAAACTGGGGTTGAGGGTTTGATTCATATTTCCAAATTGACTGGAGGAGTGTCTCTTAAGGAAGGAGACAAAGTTCAAGTTTATATCGAAAGCATTGATGTCCAAAAGAGAAAAATTTCTTTGGGAATAGTAGAAACTAATAAGAAGAATGTGATCTATAAGTAAGCTTGTCAGCCTATCAGCTTTTCAGATTGTCAGAAAAATATTAATAGAAAATAAAATCCCCCCGATCCGCCAGCTGGCGGAGGGGGTTTTTGGTAGGGAGGTTACCAAAGCCTCTAGAACGAATGATAAATGTATTTAGTATCAAGTATTAAGTATTTAGTATGTTTTTTAGAACAGGTTATAATGAGTAATGAAAAAGAAAGAGACGGTGTTTGTATGGAACGTAATAATTTTTTCAAATTTAAACATTCTTAAAAATTATGAAGAAAGATAAAAATATAATTTTTGTATGTTCGAGTTGTGGAAATGAATATGGTAAATGGGCAGGGCAGTGTAGTGCTTGTGGGGAGTGGAATACATTAAAAGAAGCACCAAGAAACAAATTTCAAGAAACAAACAAATCACAAATTCGAAATTTCAAAAACCAAAAATTAGAGGTGAAAAATTTAGGTAATTTGAAATCCGTTTTTGATCCCTCATCTGAAAAAGAAGAGCCAAATGAAAATGTATTTTCTACGGGTATTAAGGAATTTGATAGAGTATTGGGTAAAGGAATTGTTCGGGGGTCGGTGACGCTTTTTGCTGGAGAACCGGGGATTGGAAAAAGCACTTTATTGACTCAATTAATTGGTAAGATAGGTGGATTGTATGTGGCAGGGGAAGAATCGGCTAACCAAATTAATTTAAGAGTGAAGAGATTGGGCTTATTGGCGGATAAATTCGATGTTTTTGAAAGTAACTCGGTTGAAGAAATTGAAGAATATTTAGGCCGAGTAAATAATTTGTACAAAATAGTGGTGGTGGATAGTATACAAGTGATTGGATGCGAAAGCGTCGGACCCGGCCTTCGTCAAGGCTACGGCGGGCAAGTCGGTTCTGTTGGCCAAATTAAGGAATCGGCCTTTAGATTAATTCAGTTGGCAAAAAAAACAGGAGTGGCAATGTTTATAGTGGGACATGTAACTAAAGACGGGGATATTGCCGGTCCAAAACTGTTGGAACATATGGTGGACACGGTTTTGTATTTTGAGGGGGAGAAAAATGGAGACTTAAGAATTTTGAGAACGACAAAAAACAGATTTGGTCCGACTGACGAAGTGGGAATATTCAAAATGTCAGATATAGGATTGTCGGATATAACGAGCGAAGAATTAAATTTGGTAAATAATGGTGAGGCGAAAGTGGGAAGTGCGGTGACAGTGGTGACAGAAGGAGTCCGACCAATTATGATAGAAATTCAAGCATTGGTGGTGGAAAGTTTTGCACCGATGCCCAGGCGGGTGTTTGCGGGGATTGATTATAACCGAGGACAATTGTTGGTGGCGATTGGGCAGAAAAGCCTAGGGATGCCACTTTATAAATATGATGTGTTTGTGTCGGTAACTGGGGGAATAAAAATTGAAGATACTGGGGTAGATTTGGCGGTATTGGCGGCAATGTATTCATCTTATACTAATAAACCAATAACTAACGATCAATTACCAATAACCAATAACCAAGAAACAAACAATAACCAATTACCAATTACCAATAATCAAAATAATAAATTATTGGTGTGGGTGGGGGAGGTGTCGCTGTTGGGGGAGATAAAAAAGGTTAAAAATTGGGAAAAGAGAAAAAAAGAAGCGGAAGCGATGGGGGGAAGATTGGTGGAGATTAGGAATGTGAGGGAGATTAAGTAGTTTATTAGTTGAATAGATAAGTAGTAAAGTAGTAAAACAAAAATATGGTAGAAGAAAAAATGGAGAAGATAGTAAAGATATTAAGAAAGAGGGGTTGGACTATCGGAGTGATGGAATCGTGCACTGGAGGGGCAGTGGCGAATTGCATCACAAATATACCCGGTGCTTCGGATGTTTTTGGAGAGGGGAAAGTCACTTATTGTGATGAAGCGAAAATTAAGGCTGGGGTGGATAAGAAAATAATTAAAAAATGGGGAGTTTATTCAAAAGAAACAGCAGAAGAGATGGCTAGAAAAGTTGAAGCAAACATTGGAATTGGGGTGACGGGGAATTTGAGTTTTCCTAGAGAAGTGTTTGTGGCATTAAGGGTAGGCGAAAAAGTAGAAAGCATAAAGTTTAAAGTGGAAAGTAAAAATAAAAATAAAATTGAAGCAAGAAAAGAAATGAAGGAGCAAGTGGTGGAGAGGGTGGTGGGGATGATAATTGAGAATATTTGATATGGTTTGTGGGTGGTTGGATATATCGTAAATTTCTAATATCTAATGAACACACTAAAAGGGGAGAATTAAATTTATAAAAATGATTACTGGGTTTTTTTTTGGACTTAAACCTCTTTGTCTCATTTCATTCGACATCTCCCCTTAAAAAAGGGAGAAGTCTTTAGGAAAAAAAAGTGGAGATGAAAATAAATAATAATTATTCACTAGTTATCCACAACGACTGAAACTTGTTTAAAAAGAGTGAATATGAACCTATTTTTTATAAATATAATTTTATAGGGTAGTAGTTTTTTGGGAAGATAATTTTTATAGGATATAGACAAGTCTAAAAAAAGGGTTATACTTTTTTTAATGCTTCAGCTAATTAAAAAAATATTTCTGTCCCAAAAGGTTTCCGATAGTAAAAAGAAAAAGAAGGGTGATGAGAAATTTAGCTTTGCAAAGAATTTTGATGGAGCAAAGCAACTGAAAGAAATGGGGAAGCTTGGGGGAAAGTTGATACTGATGTAAATTTTTAGTTAAAAGTAAAAAGTTGAAAGTATAAAGTAAGACAGAAGAACTTTAAAAGTTTAGGTATTAAAGAAACAACAATATAGTCGATAAAAGGTGGAACACGTAAAGTGGCTAATGCTCTGATTCAGTGATGAAGTAGAGGAAAAAGGCTAATACACCGATAAATCGGAGTTTGATCTTTAGACAAAATCTCCTCGTCTTCGACTTGAAAATATGTTGAAAGATGAAGATACACCGGTAAACCGGTGTCTTGTCTTTAGGCAAAATTTGTGGAATTATCCCGCAGTAGCGGGATGGTGTAAATAGGCAAAATTTGGGCACTTCGTTACAAATTTAAACCTATTTAAACACAAAAAAAGAAACAACATTATCGATATTCTCAAAGCAGGTGGAACACGTATATTGTTGTTTCTTCAATATCTAAAATAAGGCTAAAGATAATAAAAGTCAAATTGGCTAGTGCCGATTTATAGGGATTTTTTTTAAAATATAGCTTTATAAGTAGGGTTGAGAGTAGCAGAGGGGGCAGGTCTGCTACTTTCAACCCTATTTTTGTTTGGTTGGGGCAGGGTCGCCTTCGTCCCTAGATAAACTTGGGACTACGGCGGACTAAATCTGCTACTTTCAACCCTACTTTTTTAGTTTTTATCTATATATTTAAATAAGATAAACAATAGATATTAGTGAA
>CAZCYK010000051.1:0-4787 GCA_964502975.1 uncultured Gammaproteobacteria bacterium
CTTTTTTCAACACCAGGCCGTCGAGTTTACGGAAAAGTAACTCAACTTCCCTGGGGAAAAACTCCTTATTCTTTAATTATTGTTTCCACCTCTAGTGGACTTATGTCTCAAAAAGAAGCTAAGACCAAAAAATTAGGCGGAGAAATTATTGCCGAAATCTATTAACTTTTTACTTTAAACTTTATACTTTATAACTAAATAATTATGTCAAGAATTGGAAAACAACTAATCACCATCCCTGCTGGAGTAACTATAAACGTTAACCCTGATCCAAACCGAATGGTTACTGTTACTGGACCAAAAGGAACCCTCGAATTAAATATTCCTTTAAAAATTAATGTTGAAGTCGTTGATGGTAATATCAAAGTTACTCGTGTTTCAGAGGACAAAAAAGTTAAAGCCTGTCATGGTGCTACTCGAGCTCATCTAAACAATATGGTCAAAGGAGTTCAAAATCTCTGGACCAAAGAATTGGAAATTAAAGGAACTGGGTACAAGGCATCTCTAAATGGCAATAAATTGAAATTATTGGTTGGATTTATCCATCCAGTTGAAATTGTTGCTCCACTTGGAGTAGAATTCCAAGTTCCAGAAGAAACCAAAGTTATTGTCTCTGGTGCTGATCGGATGAAAGTTGGCCAAGTTGCCAGTAACATTAGAAAAGTTCGTCCACCCGAACCTTACAAAGGTAAAGGTATTCGTTATCTCAATGAATTTATAAAATTAAAAGCTGGTAAAAAAGCCAAAGCTTAAACTATTAAACTATTCAACTAATTAACTAAATCATGATTCAATATAACCAAAAAATTAGACGACTACGTCGAGTACGTAGTAAAATTGCCCAAAATATAGGGATTCCTCGTTTGTCAGTTTTTAGAAGCAATCAACACATCTGGGCCCAAATCATTGACGATAAACACGGTAAAACTTTAGTTTCGGCATCAACCAAAAGTATCAAAGACATAAAAGGCACTAAATCAGACAAAGCTATCATTGTCGGTCAAGAAATTGCCAAATTAGCTTTAGAAAAAAAGGTTATTAATGTTAGATTTGATCGTGGGCTTTATCGATATCATGGCCGAGTAAAAGCTTTGGCCCAAGGTGCTCGCGATGGAGGTTTAAAATTTTAATATGGCTTACAACAATAACAATCAAAATCAACGTAAAAACGAAAGATACGAAAAACCAGTTAGTGAATTTACTGACAAAGTTATTCAGATTAAACGGGTATCTAAAAAGACCAAAGGTGGTAATCAAATTCATTTTACTGCCCTAGTTGTTTCTGGTGATAAAAAAACTCGAGTTGGTGTAGGATTGGGAAAAGCCAAAAGTGTTGCTGATGCTATTCAAAAAGGAATTAAAAAAGCTCAAAAATCTCTTATTGAAATTCCAATCGTCAATGGTACTATTTCGAGTTCTATTCAACTAAAATTTAAAGGAGGAATTGTTTTGATTCGTCCTGGAAAAACTGGAAGTGGTCTAATCGCTGGTGGTCCAGTACGAGCCGTAGTCGAGCTTGCTGGAATTAAAGATATTGTTAGTAAAATTATTGGATCTCGAAACAAATCAATTAATGTTTGGGCAACTCTCAAAGCTCTAAGTTTGTTAAAAAAATAACTATGGAAATATTATCTAATCTTACAAAAGTTACTCAAAAACCAGCTCGTCGTCGTGGTCGAGGTATCGGTTCGGGACTAGGTGGACACACTGCTGGTCGTGGTGCCAAAGGAGATAAAGCCAGGGGAAAAGTCAAACTAACTTTTGATGGTACCAAAATCAAAAAAGGCTGGATTAAACGTCTCCCCTTTTTGCGAGGCAAAAATCGACTTAGTAATCAAAAAAATATTGTTACTTTCAATTTGTCACAACTTGATAAATGGTATCAAACCGGAGATACAGTTGATATTAATTCTTTGTCTAAAAAAACAAAAATTTCTCTCAAACGTCTCAATGCTACTGTCAAAATACTATCTTCTGGAGAAATCACCAAAAAAATTGAAGTTAAAGGAATTTTGGTTTCAAAAATTGCTCATAAAAAAATTATTACTGCTGGTGGTAATATAGAGTAATGAATCAGTTGACTAAGTATCTTTCACTATATTTTGAAGGTTTCAAAACCACAATTTTTCGAAAAAAACTGCTCTTTACCCTTGGTATATTGATAGCTTTTCGTTTTATTGCTCACATTCCAGTCCCTGGTGTCAATTTAACTTTGTTACGACAATTTTTTGCTCAAAATCAACTATTATCGCTTATTGATATATTTTCTGGCGGAACATTAGCCAATTTTTCTATATGTGCCCTGGGTTTAAGTCCTTATATCAGTGCTTCGGTTATGATGCAGCTTTTAGCCCTAGTCGTTCCCCAGCTTGAAGCTCTTCAAAAAGAAGGCGAATATGGCCGTGCCAAAATAAATCAATATATTCGCATTGCCACCATACCTTTTGCCATTATTAATGGTTTGGGTATGTTTGCCATTTTACGGTCTCAAAATATTATTACTGAATATAGTATTCTTACAGTAATTGCCTTGGTTACCAGCATGTTAGCTGGGACTATGATTATGATTTTCTTTGGTGAACTTATTAATATTTATGGAGTAGGTAACGGCATTTCTATGTTAATCTTTGCCGGAATTATTTCTCGTCTTCCCATTAGTTTAGTTCAAACCCTAACTGTGACTGATTTTTCCAATCCTCAAAATGGTCTTAATATTATCATTCTTGTTGCCATGGCATTGGTGTTAATCGGAGCAATCGTCTTTGTTGAAGAAGCAGTATTACGAATTCCCATCAATTATGCCAAAAGGGGACAAACCACCTATTTACCAATCAAGGTTAATACCGCTGGTGTCATGCCAATTATCTTTGCAGTTTCTCTTGCTACCGTTCCTTCCTTGATGGGTCAATTTTTAGGTAAAGTACCAAATCAAACTATTGCCAATATTGCCAACAATATTTCTCGAATATTCAGTCCTGATAGTTATTTTTATATGATTTTTTACTTCTTATTAGTCATTGGTTTTACTTTTTTCTATACTTCTGTTGTTTTCAAGCCCAAAGATATTGCCGAAGAGCTACGTAAATCCGGTGGATTTATCCCCGGTATTCGCCCAGGCCAATCAACCGAAAAAAGACTGCAATACCTTATCAATCGGGTTTTATTAATTGGAGCTGTATTCTTAGGGACTATTGCTGTTACTCCCTCAATAGTTCAAAAAATTACTAATGTCACCACCCTAACCATTGGTGGAACTAGTGTCCTTATTGCCGTTTCTGTAATTCTAGAATTAACTAGAAAGATGGAAAACGTTGTTCAAACTTACAATTACGACAAAATTAGTTATTAATTATTTAAAAATAACCAATAACCAACTAACAAGAAACAAACAAATTACAATAACCAATAATCAATCGTTTGGTCATTTAAAATTGGGTATTGATAATTGTTTGGAATACTTGGAATTTGTATCTTGGAATTAAAAAAAATATGTCATTAAATCTCTTCATCATTGGTCCTTCCGGCTGTGGCAAATCCACCCAAGCCAAATTAATTGCCGTCAAACATGGGTTAACTCACCTTTCTATGGGCCAGCTCTTACGAGACGAGATTGCCGCCGGTTCAGTAGAAGGGTTACAAGCCAAAAATTATATTGATAATGGTAATTTAGTTCCCGAAGAGTTATCTTACAAAGTTTTAACCAACGCGCTTATAAAGATTAATAACAAAGATTTTATTATCGATGGGTTCCCAAGGACTTTTCTTCAAGGTCAATTTATAGAAAATTATTTGATTACTCAAAACGAATCCCTTGATTTGATTATTCATCTTGATGTTACTTTTGAGGAAATTCAATCTCGTCGTGCCGCTATGGGGACTGAGTTCCAAGACAAAAACCGAACTGACAATACTCCTGAGGCTATGGCTGCTCGCCAAAAATTTTATGATGAAAACAACGGTTTAATTATGAATTATTTTCAACCTAAAAACTTAGTTTTCCGAGTCGACGGCAATCGTCCAATCGAACCAATCTTTGCCGACATCGACCAAAAAATCAGTACGCTAAAATAAAATGATTAAGATTAACGATCAACAACAAAAAATGTTAGTAGGAAACTTAGTTGCTTTTGCTACATGCAACAGGCAATTAATCCCAAATCTGATTGTTGTACAAGTAAATAAAGTGATAAATAATAATCAAATTGTATTTACAGACAATTTTTTAAATAAAACTATTGAAAATATTTTAGAAAATGATCAAGCCTCCATCTCTGTTTGGGACAGCGAATCACAAGAAGGCTATCAATTTAAAGGTAAAGTAGAGTATTTTAAAGACGGTGAACTAAAAGAATATATTGATGATTTAGAAGATAATATTGCTTATGCCCATAAAGCTGCTGTATTACTAACTGTTACTGAAATTTGGGATTTAAACGACCCAAAATTACTTGCAAAAGCTTAAAATATATTATTAATTAACAAAAAATGCCAAAAGATCCAACAGTCAGAGGTCAAATAACCGAAGTTCTACCCAATTCACTTTATCGAGTGAAACTAGACAGTGGTGAAGAAATAATTGCCCATCTAGCCGGAAAACTTCGAATGAATCATATCCGGGTTATTGCTGGAGATTTCGTTTCTCTAGTTCTTAGCCCCGACGGTCTTATGGGTCGAATCACTTATCGAGGGTAATTTAAATTTACTCTTTGATATTATCACAAAATTAGGGTAGAATATCCAAGTCTATTTTTATGAAAGTAAAATCTAGTATCAAACGTCGTTGTCGA
>CAZCYK010000052.1:0-4615 GCA_964502975.1 uncultured Gammaproteobacteria bacterium
ACGTGTCCAATAGTTCCGACATTAACGTGTGGCTTAGTTCTTTGATATGTATCTGCCATAGATTCTCCTTTTTTTTATTTTTATGTAGTCTTTTAGAAGACTTAATTTCTAATTAATAATATTTTAGATTAAAACGCTGTTAGATTGTATCAGCAAGTTTAAGGCTTTGCAATATTTAGAATATTACAAAACCGCACTAAAATGCGATAGAGAGATTATACCTGTTTTGAGGAAAAATTGTTGGAGGAAAATAAAAGCCGGAGGTCAATAACGATAAATTAATATCATTAAAGACCAGCCGGCCAAAAATTATTTAGGGAAAGGAAAAGTTAAAAATTCAAAACTAACGATGAATATGCCAGTAAGAACCAAAATGAACCAATCACCTATTTTAATAGTCTTATCTTTGATCTTTAAGATTATTGGAGACACTGGAGTAACCCATAAATAAGTATTTACACCGAGAAGACAAAGGTAAAGCACCATCACAACAGAAGACAATTGACTAAACACGATACTAATCGTATAAAAAATAATAGTGATGATAACGATTGCGTTTCGAACTTTAAGTGACAGGTTATATCCATCTTTTACTATTTTGGAAAAATCCCAAATTAAAAATGATGCATATAAAAGTGACCAGCGAAAAATTCTTTGAAGTGGACTAGGAAAAGGCCACAAGGTTGTGGAGTAGGCTAAAAATACTAGAAATAAAGAGAGATTTGATTTACGAAGCAAAGCCATTGATTGTTTTAAATTTTCGATTAACTTTTTATAAAGATCCATGGTCTATACCTCCTTAATACTAAAGTTATTTTCTAAGTAGTAGTTAAAATAATCAGATAAAGACGGAAAATGCGATTTTATTACTGCCTCCTTGTTGCCTTAGATTTGTTTTGACTTTGAGTCAAACCAGCGGACTTGCACATTCCCCTAAATTTTATAAAGTGCTGTGAATAATAATTCAGGGAGTAAAATTCCTTGATTAATCACAACTAAAAAATTTTAGTTAAAAATGATTATATCATAAAATACCCCCATAAACATGGGGGTATTAGTATTCATAAAATAAGATTTATTTACCAGAATTAATCTTGGTCGTAAGTTGCTCTTGGATATCACGAGGAACGGGGTCGTAATGGCTTGGTTCCATATAAAAAGAGCCTCGGCCTTGGGTCAAGCTTCGAATGACAGTAGCATAACCTCGGACATCTTCTAAGGGAATAAAGGCATCGATGGTGGTGAAATTGGCTGAATCAACAGTGCCGTTGATTTGACCTCGACGAGAGGATAAATCACCAATGACTGATCCTAAAAATTCGGATGGGGTGCTTACTTCAAATTTCATAATTGGTTCTAGCACCATAGGCTTAGCTGCTTGAAAAGCATCTTTAATAGCATAAGATCCCGCCAATTTGAAAGCCATTTCGGATGAATCGACTTCATGGTAGGTTCCATCATAAACTGTAACTTTGATATCAGTACAAGGATAACCGGCAATAATTCCTTTTTGAAGAGTTTCTTTGACACCTTTTTCGATAGCAGGAATAAAATTGGCAGGGATAGCCCCACCTTTGACGGCGTTTATGAACTCATATCCTTCACCTCGATTTTTTGGTTCGACTTTTATCTTACAATGTCCATATTGACCGTGACCACCGGATTGGTGGATATATTTACCCTCACCATCGGCATTTTGGGAAATGGTTTCTCGATAAGCAACTTGGGGAGAACCTGTTTTAACATTGACTCCGAATTCTCTTTTAAGACGATCGACGATAATTTCTAGGTAAAGCTCACCCATACCAGCAATGATTGTTTGACCAGTTTCATGGTTGTAAGAAACTTTGAATGTTGGATCTTCGATAGCCAAACGATTTAGGGCAGCTCCCATTTTTTCTTGATCGTCGGCAGTTGATGGTTCAATAGATAAAGAAATTACTGGTTCAGCAAATTGAATTGGAGATAGAGAAATAATGTTGTTTTGGTCACAAAGTGTGTCACCAGTGGTGGATTCTTTTAAACCAATACAGGCAACGATTTCCCCAGCAAAACCTTCTTCCAAACCCTCTCGTTTGTCGGCATGCATTAAAAGTAGACGGCCAATTCGCTCAGATTTTTGTTTGGTAGTGTTGTAAACCTCAGAACCAGATTTAAGAGTCCCTGAATATACCCTAACATAGGACAACGTACCGACATGGGGGTCAGACTGGACTTTAAACAATAGAGCTGATAAGGGTTCTGATTTAACAGGTTTTCGAGTAATCACATCATTAGTTTTTGGATCGAAACCTTCGACTGGAGGTAAGTCTAGTGGAGAAGGGAGATAGTCAATAATTCCATCTAAAATTGGATGAATTCCTTTGTTTCTCCAGGCAGCACCACAAAAAATAGGGAATAATTTTCTAGCAATTGTAGCTTTTCTAAGAGTAGCTTTTAATTCTGGAACGGAAATTTCTTGATCGTTTAAAAATTTTTCCATTAAGATTTCATCTTCTCCGGCAATTTTTTCGACCATCAGAGCGCGAGCTTTTAGAGCTTTGTCCTTATAATCATCAGTTACATCTTTTACGGTAAAATCCATACCTTCTTCGTCCTTATCGTAAATAATCATTTTCATGTCCATTAGATCAATGACGCCGACAAAATCATGCTCTTCTCCAATTGGAATAACCACAGGTACTATTGGGGCACGGAGTTTGTCATGAATACTTTGAAGAGTATTTTGGAAAGATGCTCCGATTTTGTCCATTTTGTTGACAAAAGCAATTCGAGGGACCCCATATTTGTCAGCTTGTCGCCAAACTGTTTCTGATTGAGCCTGAACGCCAGCATTACCGTCAAAAATCATAATAGCACCATCTAAAACACGCAGGGATCGCTCAACCTCGGCGGTAAAATCGACGTGACCGGGAGTATCAATAATATTTAGTCGATATTCTTTCCAAAAAGTGGTAACACAGGCCGATTGAATGGTAATTCCCCTCTCTCTTTCTTGAACCATAGAGTCGGTAGTGGTATTACCTTCGTCGACAGAACCGA
Source organism: uncultured Gammaproteobacteria bacterium (assembly GCA_964502975.1). GTDB lineage: Bacteria > Patescibacteriota > Microgenomatia > UBA12405 > UBA12405 > WARW01. The sequence goes on from CAZCYK010000052.1 coordinate 3,043, forward strand.
TTTTGTGAATATTGCCAGTATAGAATAATAGACGTTCGGTAGTTGTGGTTTTACCACCATCGATATGGGCTATGATTCCGATATTTCGGACTTTTTCCATAGCAACATCACGATTTTTGGTAAGTTTAATTTGGTCGGCCATATATTAGTACGTTAGAGCATTAGTGCTTTAGCGATTTAGTTAATTTAGATCTTAATAATAAAAAACTGTCGCGCTTATGCAACAGATAACTGATTATGATAGCATATTGCATAGTAAATATGAACAAGAAAATTGCAATAGTTGGCGGGGGAATCGGTGGTTTGATTGCAGGCTATAAACTAAGCCAAAAAGGGAACAAAGTAACTATTTTTGAAAAGGAAAAACAACTGGGTGGTTTGATGTCAGATTTTAAGATTGAAAATGAAAATTTAGAAAAATTTTATCATCATATATTTAAAACTGACAAAGAAATAATTGAATTAATCAATGAATTAGGTTTAGAAAATAAACTTAAATGGCACAAAAGTTCAGTGTCCCTTTTTTACAATAATGTCTTTTATCCATTTAATGGGTCAATTGATTTATTAAAATTTAAAAATTTAGATTTAATTTCAAAATTAAGATTGGGATTAGTTTATATTTGGCTAAAATTAGACAAAAACTGGCATAAATACCAAAATATAACAGCAATAGAGTGGATGAAAAAATGGGCTGGTAAAAAAGCTTATAAAGTTATCTGGGAACCATTAATTAAGGGAAAATTCCATCATTATAGTAATAAAATTTCAATGGCCTGGCTATGGGCTCGGATTAATACTCGAGGTAATTCAAAAGGAGAACCCACCGACGCTAAGTCTTTGGTGGGTAAAGAAGTGTTGGGATATTTAGATGGAGGATTTGGCCAAATTGCTCAAAAATTAGTAGAAAATATGTCTAAAATGGGGGGCAAAATTATTTTAAATAATGAAATTGATAACAAAGGAATTAAAAAATTGGAGAAAGATTATGATTTTATAATTGATACTAGGCCAATTAAGGGGGTTGAATATATTGGAGCGTTAGTATTGGTTTTTAGCTCAAAACAAAATTTGAGTAAATACTATTGGCATAATATAAACGACCTAAACTCCCCTTTTGTGGCATTTATTCAGCATACCAATCTGGTCGATAAATCTCGCTATAACGATAAACATATTTATTATTTGGGGACTTATATTCCCCAAGATCACAAATATTTTAAAATTAATGATAAAGAAATTGAAAAAGAGTTTTTGGATTATTTAGTAAAAATTAAACCAGAATTTGATAAAACTAAAATTTCGGAAATTAAAATATTTAAAACGTTTTGCGCTCAACATATAGTGAGTAGAAAGTATAAAGTTAAAAAGTATAAAGTGAGTGATAAGGTTTACCGAATGAACTTTGCTCAAATTTATCCACAGGATAGGGGAATTAATTTTGCAGTGAAAGAAGCGGGGAAAATAGTATCTAGTATTTAGTATCAGGTATTAAGTATTAGAAATTTGTTTTTTTATTTCGATTAAACCTTCTTCCAACGTTTTCATTCCAATTCCTAAATCTTTTACTTTT
>CAZCYK010000053.1:0-4541 GCA_964502975.1 uncultured Gammaproteobacteria bacterium
TATTGCCACTAGTATCAACTGTGATTCCCTCAGGATATTTAAATTGTCCTGGAGCAGTACCTTGACTTCCCATAACTGTCCAAGTAGTTGATCCTATATCATAAATTTGAATTCGGTGATTGTTTCTATCTGACATATAGATATTACCGTTAGTGTTAATAAAGACTCCGTTTGGATTACTAAAAATTCCAGGAATAAGAGTTGAAGAGCTTCCTATAGCTGTCCAAGTCTCAGTTTCATCATCATATTTTTGAATTCGGTTATTATTATAATCTGCCACATAAATATTGCCACTAGTATCAACTGTGATTCCCCAAGGATTATTAAATTGTCCAGGAGCGGTACCTTGAGTTCCCATAGTTGTCCAAGTAGTAGTTCCTAAATCATATTTTTGAATACGGTTATTTAAATAATCTGTCACATAAATATTATTACTAACGTCAAGATGTACATCAGTAGGACCATTAAATTGTCCAGGAGCGGTACCTTGAGTTCCCATAGTTGTCCAAGTACTAGTTCCTAAATCATAAATTTGAATTCGATTATTACCAGTGTCTGTGTAATAAATATTATTTTGACTGTCTAATGTTATTTTTTTAGAATAAAAGAGATACTCTGACGGATTAGCAGAGATTTCTAATATAGACCAAATACCAGTTTCTATATCATATTTTTGTATCCTATTATTATACATTTCTATAGTATAGATGTTACCGTTTGTATCAACCGTTACTCCAGTAGGACCATTAAATTGTCCTGGAGCAGTACCTTGACTTCCCATAACTGTCCAAGTAGTTGATCCTATATCATAAATTTGAATTCGGTGATTGTTTCTATCTGACATATAGATATTGCCACTAGTATCAACTGTGATTCCCTCAGGATATTTAAATTGTCCTGGAGCTGTGCCTTGAGTTCCTATAGCTGTCCAAGTACTAGTTCCTAAATCATATTTTTGAATACGGTTATTGCTACTATCTGCCACATAAATATTGCCACTACTATCAACGGCAATTCCGTAAGGAAGATTAAAGTATGGACCTTGAGGAATAGTAATTCCAATATTTTCAATTATTTCAGTTGGGTTGGAAAAATCAAAATATCCTAAAATATTTTGTCTTTTTAATCGAGTAGAATAAAACAGTCCAACTAATAGTAACGAATAGGCTATTGAAAAAATAACGACAAATAATGTTTTTTTATTATTAAATAGTCTCACTATAAACAGTATAACAAGTTTACAAAAGTTTTTCCTAATATTTAATATTACGATGAATAAATTATCCCAAGTGAAAAAAGCAGGGTTGTGATTGAGGATCCGCCAACGGACAAAAATGGTAGTGGAATACCGGTGACTGGTAGAATTCCCAAATTCATACCAATGTTGACAAAAACTTGCATCCAAATTTGAATTCCTATCCCTAAAGTAAAAAGAAAAAGAGCTCGATCGTGTTTTATCAGAAAAGCTTTTTTAAATAGTGTAGATATTAGTAAATAATAACTAGCTAATACTATAAGAACTCCAACCGTACCAAGTTCTTCGGCGGTGGTGGCAAACATAAAATCGGTGTGTTTTTCGGGTAAAAATAAAAGTTGGCCTTGAGTCCCCTTTTTGTAGCCTTTACCCCAAAACCCACCTGAGCCAATGGCAATTTTAGACTGGATGACGTTGTATCCTTTGTCGAGTGGGTCTGATAGTGGATTTAAAAAATTTACAATTCTTTCTTTTTGATATTCATGAAGACCAAATTTATAAATAAAAGGAGAAAGGGTTAGGAAAATTAATCCAATAATAATTGATAATTTAAAAAGTTTTTTGTTGTAAACAACTAAGGGGACTATCAAAAACAATACTGACAAAGCACTTCCAAGATCTGGTTGAAGCATAATAATCCCAACGGGAATGAAGTGGAGTAAAGGCATGGTGGTATTTACTAAAAACAGTAATAACCAGGGTTTAGTGAATTCTGATGGTTGAATCGGGGTGAACCCTAAATCAATCCATCTACGTGACCCTCGAGTAATATTGTTGAGAGCGATTGGGGTAAATAGTAATACACAACAAACGATAAATACTATCCATTTGGATGAGGTAATTTGTTTGGGATTGATAAGTCGGCCGACAAAAAACAAAATCAAGCCAACAACCCAGGCAAAAATTTGTTTAAAAATCGAACCAGGAGCAACCGAACTAATCATTAAAATATTTATACAAAAAAGAAACGCTAGACTTATTACCACTGGCAACCAAGGGTTTTTTGACATTGATAAATTTTAGCTGATTTTTTCTATTTTGAGGCTATCTGATTTTTCGATGCTGTTTGCTAAAGTTTTGGTTAAAATATCAGCTTCAAAATTAGCGGGCCATTTTGGAGAAAATATTTTGATTTTATCTTGGAGATTAAGACCAGATTCTTTTCGAAGATTTTGAATTGATCGGATAAGATCGCGGGCTTCACCTTCGGCAATCAACTCGGGAGTCAAATTAGTATCGAGAGACACCAATAGAGCCTCTTTTGATTTTATAATTTCGACATTTTTTACATTTAATTCATTTTTTATGATATCAACTAAATCTTGATCTAGATTAATATTTTGATTTGTAGAAACAGTAAGTTTGGCCAAAGGTTGGCGAGTACTAATAGTTTTGGTTTTTCTAATCATATTACCTTGTTCACAGATTTGTTGAACCAGCGCCATATCGTCAATTATTTTTTGGTCTATTGAGGTGGTGGTAGGGTAATATTCTAAATGGATTGATTCGGGTTTGTTTTTGTCAATTGGAACAACTAAATTTTGCCAAAAATATTCGGTGATAAATGGAATTATGGGTGAAGTAGTAAGGCTAAACTGAATCAAAATTTGCCAAAGAGTTTGAAGGGCTTCTTTGTCTCCTAGCACAAAACGATCACGAGATTGACGGATGTACCAACGAGAAAGATCATTTACAAAGGGCTCAATTAATCTTGTAGCTTCAGGGATATTATATTTTTCTAAATTATCACTAATACTGGCAGTCAGTTGGTTGGTTTTGTTTTGAATCCATTTATCAAGTGGGTTGTTGGACTTAAAATTGGTTAAGTCTGGTGACCAGTCGTGAAGATTGGCGTAGGTTAGGAAGTATTTAAAGGAATTCCATAAAGGAAGCAGGATATTTTTTACTTGATTATCAAATTCTTTTTCGTCAATATTTATGTTTTCGCCAACCATAACTACACTGCTCATTAAATAAAGTCGATAAGCCTCTCCACCGTATTTTTGTAAGACCATTTTTGGATCGGGATAGTTTTTGAAAAGTTTGCTCATTTTTCGGCCATCATTGCCCATGACGACTCCGGTGACGATACAATTTTTGAATGACTCAGAGGCAAATAAGGCGTTGGATAGGACATGAAGAGTGTAAAACCAGCCTCGAGTTTGGCCGATGTATTCGATAATATAATCAGAAGGAAACGATTTTTCAAAAAATTCTTTGTTTTCAAAAGGATAATGAAGTTGGGCATAAGGCATCGATCCAGATTCAAACCAACAGTCTAATACTTCGGTTACTCGATGGACTTTTTTACCACACTTATCACAATTAATAGTGACCTCATCGATTTCTGGTTTGTGGAGATTGGTAATCTTTTGGCCTGATTTTTTTTCCAAATCGGCAATACTTGAGGGAACAAACCTCTCGCCACAATCACATTCCCAAATTGGGATTGGTGAAGCCCAAAAACGAGACCGAGATAGACACCAATCAGGGGCAGTTTCTATCCCCTGCCCAAAGCGACCATCGCGGATGTGATCAGGCACCCAGTTAATTTTTTTGTTGGTTGATTTCATCTGATCTTTAAGTTTAGAAACACTCAAAAACCAAGCATTTTGAGATTTATAAATTAAAGGAGTATTACAGCGGTAACAGAAAGGATAACTATGGTTTATTGTTTCCTCTTTGAGAATTAGATTTCGATTTTTTAGATCGTCAATTACTAATGGATCAGCTTTTTTGACAAAAAGATTGGCAAAAGGAGTAACCTTTGGGTCAATTTTACCTTCATCATCGACATGACTAATAACTGATAGTCCAATATTTTTGCCCAAAAGCGCGTCGTCTTCGCCAAAACCTGGGGCAATATGAACGACACCAGTGCCATCGGCCATAGTAACAAAATCGCCATGATAAATATGGTAGTCAAATTTGTTAGTGTCGTAAAATTTATAAAGAGGCTCGTATTCTTGACCAATTAAATTCTCGCCTTTATATTCTTTAATAATTTTGTAAGAGTTATCCTGGCAAATCGATTCGAGTCGGGCAGCGGCAAAAACTAAAATCTCTTTATTCATTTCAACTTCGACATAAGTTTCATCTTTGTTGACAGCTAGAGCTAAATTCCCCGGTAGAGTCCAGGGAGTGGTAGTCCAAGCCACAACAAACTTATTTTGATTTTTTAATTTGAATTTTATAAAAATTGCCGGATCGTCGACCATTTTGTAGGAATTATCCATGGCAATTTCAAAGTTGGAAAGTGGAGTTGAGCAGCGAGGACAAAATAAGG
>CAZCYK010000054.1:0-4248 GCA_964502975.1 uncultured Gammaproteobacteria bacterium
ATCAAAGCTTTTTGATAATTTAATTCTTGATCTTTAGAGCCTAAAAATTTGGTAGAAAAAACTAAGACTGAAGTAATAAGAAAAAAATATGGTAATAAATTTTGATTTGAAAATAATACTTCAATATTATCTTTGAAAAAAATTCCAACTAGACCGGCAGGAATTAAGGCAACGATAATATATTTAAGGTTTTGAATAAAATAATTTGTTTTTTTTCGAAAGAAAAATAGAACTGACAATAAAGTAGCAGTATTGAGAAATATATCAAAAGTAAGAGACGGGGTAAGTCGGAATAAATATTGGGTTAGGTTTAGGTGACCGGATGAAGAGATTGGTAAAAATTCGGTAACACCCTGAACTAGGCTTAAAAAAATAGACTGAATAAAAGTCATGGATTAATTATAGCTTAGTAAATTAGCAAGTAGCTAATAGTAAATAGCTATAGATTAACGTTTTGGAGACTGTTTTTGACGTCGAGACTTACCACCAGTACCAACCATACGGCGTTCTTTGACTCGAGAATCGACTGTTAAGAGACCAGCGGTTCTAAGATCTGGTTTAAACGATTCATCGATTTTTATCAGAGCTCGAGAAATAGCCAAACTAAGAGCTTGGACCTGTCCGGTTTTACCACCACCATCAATTTTGGCTAAATAATAATATTTACCCATAGTTTTGGTGATTTCAAATGGTTTTTCGTAAATTATTTTTTCTGTTTTGGTAGGAAAATATTTGACTAAATCAATTTTGTTTATCATTGACTCCCCTTTTCCAGCAAAAAGTTTTATGGTAGCCACAGCACTTTTTCTGCGACCAAGGGTTCGGGTATATGAATTTTTTGAAGTATTTTTGGTCATAATTATTTTTTAATTTTATCAGTATAAGGGTGGTCACCACCAACAAATATTTTTAATCGAGTCATTCGAACATCTCGAAGTTTATTTTTTGGTAACATACCATAGACCCCATGAGAAATTACTTTCCGAGGATCTTTTTTCATCATTTCGGCTAAAGTTAACTCTTTTAAACCACCAGACCAATGAGTGTGATGATAATAGATTTTTTCTTTTAATTTTTTACCTGTAACCTTGATATTTTCGGCATTTATGGCAACTACATAATCACCATCATCACGATGATAGGAAAAAGTAGTTTTATCTTTACCCATTAAAATGGTAGCGATTTGGGTACAAATTCGGCCTAAAGTTTGACCAGAAAGATCGATTATGTGCCAAGCTCTATCAACTTGATTTCCTTTTAATACAGTAGTTTTCATTATTTAGTCTCCTTTTTTCCTTCGGTTCCATCGACGAGCTCAGGACGATGTTTACTCAGGACTTTTTTAGTAACTTTGGTTTTTTTTGAATCTTTTTTGTCGGTTTTTTTAGTTTCTGGTTTTTCTTCTTTTTTGATAGAGAATTTAATTGGTTTGACAAAACTTAATTTAACAATCAAAGCATCATCGCCAAAACGTCGTTTTACTTTGGTAATTTTTGTAAAATTACTGGATTGTTCTCCAAAGGTTTCTTTGAAAACTTTGAAAACATTGTTAACCCAAGTTTGATTTTGGAGAACTTTAAAAAGTTCCCTTCGAGCGACAAGGTCTGGTTTGGTGATAATAGTATTTGATAAAGATTCAATAGTCGAAACAATAGCCGTAGCTCTGGCTTGAGTGGTATTGATAGAACCGCTAATAAACATGGCTTTGGTTAAAGAATTAAACAAAGCTTTACGCTCGTTGTGGTTGCGTCCTAATTTTTTTCCAAAAATACGATGTTTCATAAATTATTTCCAAGTAAAATTACGCTCTTTAAGCCAAGCATCAATAACTTTAAGTGATTTTTCACCAACATTTTTAGCTCGACTGACATCGGAACGACCAGCTTTGACTAATGTTTCAACTGTAGAATAACCAGCTTTCTTGAGAGCATTGGTGACTCTAAGAGGCAATTCAATTTCTTCAACAGAAATATCACTACCTTGAGAAGAAATAGAAGTATTAATAGTAATTATTTCGTCTTCGAACTCTTTAGGGTCTGCAATTTGACCGAAAGCATTGATGATGTCTTTGGCGGCCATTTTGAGAGCATATAGAGGGTCTATAGAACCATCGGTCCAAATCTCTAAAGTAAGTTTGTCATAATTTGATTTTTTACCCAAACGAGTTGGTTCGACAGTATAGTTTGTTTTGGTAATCGGAGTAAAAGTGGCATCAAGAATAATTTCACCGACGACATCGGTTTTTTGTTCCTTGGCCATGGTATAACCAACTCCCCTTTCGACAGTTAATTCCATTTTGAGACTGGATTTAGAATCGGATAAAGTGGCGATATGCTGCTCAGGGTTACTAACTTTGCAAAGATCATTGTCAACAATATCTCCAGCAGTAACGACACCGGGGCCTTTTTTGTCAATTTGTAAAACAATTGGTTCTTCTTTTGAATAATCAAACTTAATTTTTTTAAGATTTAGAGAAATATCGACTAAATCCTCTTTGACTCCAGGAAGGGTGGTAAAAAGATGGTTAGCACCATCAACTCTAATTCGGGTGATAGCAGCACCAGGAATAGTAATTAACAAAACTCGGCGAAGGCTATTGCCAAGAGTGTGACCAAAACCCCCAACTAGTGGGCTAAGTTCGAATTTACCGTATTTTTCGGTAGATTTGATTGTTTTGATATTAAACTTATTAGTTTCAATCATAAAATGCTCCTTTTTTATCTTGAATAATATTCAATTATTAAATTAATGTCGATATCATTACCGATCTCTTCTTGAAGAGGTTGGGAAATGATCTTGACAGTGTTTTTTTGTTTGTTTAGGTCTAGCCAACTTGGAGTCTTATAATCAGACTCGTCACAAGGTAGTGTTCCAATTTTTTCAATAATTTTTTTATCTAAAGTAATTACATCTTTTATATTGACTTGGTAAGAAGGAATATTAAACTTTTTGTCATTTACTAGTACATGACCATGACTAATGAGTTGTTTGGCTGAAGATCTAGATAAAGAAAGTCCGGATAGATAAAGGACATTGTCAAGTCTTTTTTCAAGTAATGACAATAAATTTTCTCCGACCAAACCTTTTAATTTTTTGGCTTTTAGATAATAATTTTTAAATTGAGTTTCTTGGACTCCATAAATTCGTTTGGCTTTTTGTTTAGCACGTAGCTGAATACCGAAATCGGTCAACTTACCACTATTTTTTACTCCATGCATACCTGGTTTGACGGCACCTTTCTTTTCAATTGGACATTTGGCTGAAAAACAACGGATTCCTTTTAGGTAAAGCTTGGTTCCAGCACTGCGACAAAGTCGGCATTTGGTGTCTAAAGTAATTCTTGACATATTTTTTTTAGTTAATTAGTTGATTAGATTAATAGTTAATTAGTTTTGTAAATATTTTTAAACATGTCGCTGTTTTGGTGGTCGAGGACCATTGTGAGGAATTGGTGTAATATCGGAAATCTTGTCAATATCGAAATCTCTTTTTGAACGAAGAAAACGAAGAGCAGCATCATGGCCAACACCTGGACCTTTTAGATAAACATCAAGTTTTTTAATCCCGTGTTTTTTGGCTTCTTCTAGGGCTTTTTCAATAGCAGTAGAAGCAGCATAAGGGGTCGATTTTCGAGAACCTTTGAAACCACAATTACCAGCACTAGACCAGGTCAGAACTTTTCCTTTGGTATCAGTAACACTGACCAAAGTATTATTAAAAGTTGCTTTTACATAAAGACGCCCTTCGGCAATATTTTTGAAAGTTTTCTTTTTGGTAGTGGTTTGAGTAGAAGGAGTTTGATCCATATTAATTTAAATAATTATTTATTAGTATTGGCTGAAGCGGAATTCTGAGCAGTTTCAATTTTTGCCCAAGCTTCTTTGGTAAGTGAGCCAACTGTCTTTTTCTTACCTTTACGAGTACGAGCATTGGTTTTGGTCCTTTGACCACGAACAGGTAAACTGACAATATGGCGAATTCCTCGATAAGATTTGATGGCTTTAAGTCGATCAATATTTTCGCGGATTTCTTTTTTAAGATCTCCTTCAATTTTGAAAGATTCTAGTACTTTCATTAAAACTGATACGTCGTCACGGGATAAATCTTTGATACGAGTATTTAGGTCAATTTTTGCCATGCTGGCTAATTTTTTGACATTTGTACGACCAATTCCAAAAAAACGAGTTAAACCAATTTCGGCTCTTTCATTGTCTGGAATTTCAACACCAAGAATTCTCATGCTTTATT
>CAZCYK010000055.1:0-4134 GCA_964502975.1 uncultured Gammaproteobacteria bacterium
CCTGGAAAGCGTGTGTTCGAAAGGACTCGTGGGTTCGAATCCCACCTCCTCCGCAGCCTGTAATGATGGCTATATAGAAGTGGTAGAATTTTATATGCCGATACCAATGTCATTAGTGTTTATAGTATTAGGAGTAGTAGGAATAGTTGTGTATTTTTTCCAAAACAAGAAACTAGATAAACCCAAGCTAATTTATTTGTTTTTAGGAATTGTACTAATTTTGTTGGGAATAATTCCCGAGGTACTTGTTTCTTTACAAAATAATCAGTCAAAAAAACAAATTAATTGTGAAAAATTTAATGAAGTTGAATGTTTAGAAAATCAAAATTTTTGTTCATTGTGCAGTGAATCTATTACTTCAAGCTATATAACTTGTCATTCAAGGGAATTTTGTAAAAGTACTTTAGATAAGGTTGAAACTCCAAATAGTACGACCCAAAGAGATCAAGCCACAAAAAACTATTTGCTTAGTCAAAAATATTTTAGTTGGAAAACTGTAGAAAATAGTCAAAATTTTTGTGTTTTTGAAAATTTAGACCCAGAAAATGAATTATTTCCTTTTTATCTTTGGGTGCGTTGTGGTGAGTTTGTTGTGGAAAATGATGAAATCAAAGAAAAAAGTGGAATTTCGGCACCAATAAAACTTGATTATCCCAACGAATTGTCATTTTATGATTTGGAAAAATTTTCTTATGAAGTTGCTGGAAACGGTTCTTTATATAGTGAAGATGTAAAAAGAATTTTCCCCTCAAAGGTACAAGAGAAGATTTTTAATTTTAATAGTGAAAATATTAATCAAAAAATTAGAGAAGTTGCTAAAAACAATCTTTAATTTTGTTTTTAATTGAATGATATACTGAATAAAAATATGACAAATCAGACAATTTCTTACATGCCAGATTTATCAAAAATTACATTGGATGAATATAAAAATGAATTAAAAACAGGTCGGTTGTTGCCAAGCCGACAACCATTGTTGGAAGATATTGATAATAAATTTAATATTTTAAGAAAAAATGGTTATGATGACCTATCTGGGTTGAAAAAGGCATTGGATAATAAAAAAAGTTTTAATGAAATGATTAAAAAAACAGGTTTGTCTGATGATTACTTAAAATTACTTAAAAGAGAAGTTGGAAATGTCTTGCCGGTACCGATTAAATTTTCTGAGATACCTAATATCTCTGAAAAAATAATTAAGAAACTAACTAATCTTGACATTACTGACACTGAAATATTATTCCCCTACATAATGGATAATCAAAGTCGTAAAGAGTTTTCAAAAAAGTCAGGACTTAATGAAGATGAAGTTTTATGGCTGACAAAGATCGTTGATGTTTCTAGAATTAAATGGGTTGGACCAAAATTGGCAAAATTAATTGTTGATACGAAATTTGACACTGTTAAAAAATTAGCATTGGCAAAACCCACTGAAGCATTAACTGCTTTTAATGAGGCAAAAAGAGTTCATAAAGAATATGATGGTCCATTGGGAATTGACGATATTAATTCGTGGATACCTCAAGTTGTTTGTAAAACACCGTTAATAATTAAATATTAGTTTTATGAAGAAAGAATATTATTATTTAGATATTGATTTAGATATTATGAAAGTCGTTGATTTTGGAAAATCGGAAACAGCAACTTTGACAGGAGATACTGAAAAACTAAATGTTCATCGAATTTTTCTGACAAAAGGGCAATACAATAAATTGAAAAATAAGGTAAAGATCAATTAGCTAAACAACAAAGGGGTTCCTGGTTTAGAATTCATAAAATAGGTTCTAACTGAGTCAATGGTTCGCCGCTCATGTCGTGACAATTAGATTTGATTGTATAATTGGGTATGAATTCAAAAAGGTATATAGGCTGTTGTGGGGCATATTGTAAAACATGTAAGGTTTTTATTTCTGGTTTCTGTAAAGGTTGCAAACTTGGTTTTGATACTGGAGAAAGGGATATTAATAAAGCTAAGTGTAAAATGAAATTGTGCTGTTTTAGGGACAAAAAGCTTGAAACATGTGCGGATTGTTCTAAGTTAGACTCATGTAAAATAATCGGTGATTGGTTTTCTCATAAAGGGTATAAGTATAAAAAATATAAGGAAGCGATTGAATTCATCAGGAAGAATGGTTATAAAAAATTTCTTGAATTATCAGAAAAATGGAATGGCGCTTATGGCAAACTTAATGAGAAATCTTGATTCACAAAATAAGTTCTAACTGTGTCAATGGTTCGCCGCATAAGTTATCAAACAAAACTGTTTACGGTATCTTCTAAAATTTTTTGGTTTGTTAAGTGGATATAATGTCCACTGTTTTGAGCGATGATTAATTCACTTTTTTTGGATAAATTAAGATAATTTCTCATAATTTGTTGCCAGATATCTTCTATCTTTTGAGCTGTTGTTTTATCTAGGCTAGCGAATTTTTCCAATTCTTTTACATAAAAATCACTAGAGTGAGTTATTAATTTAATAGGAATATCTTTGAGTGAAGATTTAATAATTGCGTTCTCAATTAATTTAGTATTTTCTTTGTCGTGTGATAATGAATATTCATCCAGAGCGGTTTTATAAGTATTTTTTTGGGTTAATGACTTAAGTAAATATTTTTTAGCTTCATCAAAAAAATGATAATAATAGAAAGGAGGTGATTTTAATAAAAGTGATTTAAAAAGAAAACCCAAATGAATAGAAGTGATTAAAAAACCAAACTTATAGGAAGATGTTTTATCTACTCCGCTGTTTTTGTATTCTTGATTTGTTAATTGTTTTTTAAATTCATCATCAAAAGGAGTAGCAGGATCTAATAATACAAGGCTTTCAATTTCGTTGGGGTAATTTAGGGCAAATTGAATGAGATTAATACCACCTTGTGAATGACCAATTAAAATAATGTTTTTAGTGATTTTTAATTTTTCTAGTAATTTATGTATTTCATTAGCGATATTTTGGGGTGTTCGAGGAAGAGTGGAAATTGAACTTTGGCCATAACCAGGCCGATCAAAAACTAAAATTTGAAAGTTTTTAGAAAAAATTTTAGCAATATGCCACCATTCAGCACTACAAGATCCCAAACAACAATCAATAATAATAGTTTTTGAACCATTTCCAAAAACTTTATAAGCAATTTTTGAACTACCAATATCACAAATATTCATACGTATATTGTACATTTATTTGTAAAGTGGTTTTAGATTTATTTATCTCGTTTAATTTTAAAATATTGATAAAATGAGATATAGTCTGGATACTATAGGGATATAAGGGTTCCAGACTCACTTACTCCGCTTATTGTTTTTGATATTATTTGTTATGAAGAAAGTATTTAGGATTTTAGGAAAGATAATTTTGATAATTGTACTTTTAGTAGTTATTTACATTTTGACTCTTTGTTTTCCAGAACCGTTTTTTAAAAATAAAATAACAATTGGTAATATTACTGTTTATTCTGACGAAGAAATACCAATAGAAATCAATGAAATAGTAAAAACGGTTGAAAATAGAATCAAAAAATCAGTAATCTATAAAGAAAATATAAAACCAAAAATATTTATTGCTAACAATCCTTGGCGATGGAAATATTTTTCTAATACTCATTATAAAGTTGGGGCTTTGGCTTATGTTGGAATAGATAATATATTTATCAGAAAAGTTGATATTAAATCAAATAGACTATATGGTAATTCTGGAAAAGTTGCAGCTGGTGATAGAACTTTGGATTATTTTATTGCTCATGAAATAACTCATCTTTTAGAATTTTGGTCTAGACCTTGGTATAAATATTCAATAAAAGAAAATTGGATACAAGAGGGATATAGTGAATATATTGGACATGATTCACAAAATTATGAGTCGGCACTTAAATATTATTTAGAAGTGCCAGAAAATGCGGGAGCAAAACGATATACAAAATTGAGAACAATGGTGACTTTTTTATTGGAAAAAGAGAAAATGAACATTGCTGATATTTGGGATAAAACTAATGATTACGATTCAATACTTAAAAAAACTATTCTGGATGATAGGCCAAACATCGTGAATTAAAAAAATAGGTTCTAACAGCGTCAATGGTTCGCCGCACTTCGACAAGCTCAGTGCTTCGCCTTATAATTTATTTATGATGTGGTTTA
>CAZCYK010000056.1:0-4113 GCA_964502975.1 uncultured Gammaproteobacteria bacterium
CTGAGGGAATTGGGTTAACTCGAACTGAACACATGTTCTTTGAGGAAGACAGAATTTTTGCTATCAGACAGATGATTATTTCTGATACTTTGGAACAAAGGGAAGCAGCTTTGGCTAAAATTTTCCCAATGCAAAAAAATGATTTCAAACAATTATTTGAAATTATGAAAGGGTTACCAGTAAAAATTCGTTTACTTGATCCACCACTTCATGAATTTGTACCTCAAAAAGATGAGGACATTCAAGCTTTAGCTAAGGAAATGGGTATTTCTTTTGAAAAATTAAAAGCCAAAGTGGAGTCTCTTCATGAAGCCAACCCGATGATGGGTCATCGAGGTTGTCGATTGGGGGTAACGTTTCCTGAGATAAATCAGATGCAGGTCAAGGCGATAATGTCGGCGGCTTGTGAAGTTACCAAAGAGACCGCCGCCGCTGGCGCTAAGGCGGTTAAACCTGAAATTATGATCCCATTAGTGGGGGATGTGGAGGAATTAAAATGGTTAAAAGCCAAGCTAGTTCCAGTGATTGAAGAAACAATGAAGTCGTATGGGGTAAAGCTAAAATATGAAATTGGAACGATGATTGAGATTCCTCGAGCGGCAGTAACGGCTGATGAAATAGCTGCTGAGGCTGAATTTTTCTCTTTTGGAACCAACGATTTGACTCAAATGACTTATGGATTTAGCCGAGATGACGCCGGTAAATTTATCAAAGATTATTTACGCGAGAAAATTTTGGTTGAAGATCCATTTAAGAGTGTTGATCAGAAGGGAGTTGGTAAACTGATGGAAATGTCAGTTAAACTTGGTCGAAGTGCTAACAAACACCTTAATATTGGTATTTGTGGAGAACAAGGGGGAGACCCAGAGACAGTAAAATTTTGTCATCGAATTGGATTAAACTATGTATCCTGTTCGCCTTATCGAGTACCAATTGCTAGATTGGCAGCGGCTCAGGCTGTGGTGGAAGAAGGTAAGAAATAGATCTCAGATTTCAGATGTCAGATCTCAGGAAAACAAAAATAAAATCGAAGAAAAACCCCTCCGAGAGGAGGGGGTTTTGAGCGACCACAAGAGTCGCCCCTACAACAAACAAAACGTTGGGTAAAATTATTGGTGAATTGAAATCAATAATTACCAATGAATACATTAAAAATGTAAAAATAAAAAATTGGCCACGTTTTAATAAACGTTTATTTCAACTCAATTTTTATGAACGAATTATCAGAAATAAAAAAGAATATTTAAAAATCAAAGAATATATTAAATTAAATCCGAAAAGGTGGGGAAGAGATAGAAATAATTTAGAAGATATTTAATATATTTGAGATTATAGGATAGAAATGTTATAATAAATGGTTAGGGCAAATTCAATAATGCTTGAATTGTTGACCAGTACATTAAAATACTTCAGACGAAGGCTAAGAGGGAATAAGTGTTTGTTCCTTGTTAGCTTTCGTTTGAAAAAGCGAAAAGTAAAATAGAGAGGTGAATAGGTTTATGGAAATTAATATTCTTTTTAAGGGTGCTGAAACAAGATTCCTTATCGATCAAGGTGTGTGTCTTTGTGAGGTTGCTGGAAGTAACCCGAAAACATTTCAGGTTACTGGTGATATTCTCGACGAGAAGTCAGTTGAGGGTGGATATCCTTATGTAAAAGGAGCTTTGGTTTTGTTTAAAGGACCTTATCGAGAAGCGAAATTCATATCTGAAACAATTAATTACCGTGGAGGTATTTCTTGTCACGGCACATATTTATTTCTTTTGGAGGAATTAGAAATGAGAAAAACAATGGGATGGATTTATAGTGAAAGGGGGTTAGTAAAATGAATAGTCCTATATATTATTCCGAAAGAATTGGTAATTTCCAGATAATGGTGGTTGGGCCGTACAGGGATGAAAATCAAGACTTGAAATTTAAAGTCTTGATAAAACCTAATGGGGAAAATCAGGTTGAAATTCTTCCATGGGGTACGTTTGATAGGGCTTGTTATCTCTTTAGGATGATTGAAAAGGATGGAGATTGGAAAGATTACAAAAAATATATAGATTTTCTGGATGGGAAATGAAAAGGAAGGAGAAAAAAATGGAATTAAGCTTTGACTGGGAATTGATTGTAGAGAGTTTGAAACTTATTCTCGGTTTGTTGGCGGTAATGGGATTAATGTTTATCTTTTTTTTATTTTGTTTGTGGTTGGGAGAGTGATTTTTTTATTTTTTCGCTGACCGTAGCCGGTTAATACTTTATAGTGTTGACCGGTTTTTTTTGTTTATTTTTGGATTATAGGACTATGGTGTTATAATTTGGAGCATTTTCATAAATAAAAATTTTTCGGACCAAGAAGGCTTGGTTTTTTAGATAGATTTTTTTTGTGAGGTACCTTAACAATCAAACGAGGAGGTGTTTGAACTCATTGACTATGGTATTTTTCTTTTATGGTAGTCGTTTTTAAGAATTGAAAGGAATTGGAGGTAAAAATGATTAGCTCAATTTTGGACTTAGATTTAGTTATTCTTTTCATTTTATTTTTTGCTGTGATAGCAATAATTGGTGGTTTAGTGATGCTTTTTTATCCTAAAATAATTCGAATGTTGTTAAAACAAAAAATTAATTTAAATAACATTAGAGGAGAAAAAAAATGATTTACCACTTAGAAAAGATTAATATTCTTGTTAATCCAGAAAAGTTTTGGGGATTTTTTCAAAGTTTACCTTCAGGATTTCGGAGGTTGTTTGACAATGCTTTTTGTGGATCCTATATTTTGCTTGAATCTGTTGTGTCGTTGAGTGAAATTAACTTACCCAAGGGTCACGAAATAGTAAGTAAAAATTTTCAAAATGGAGGGGTGGAAATAAGGACAAAATATGACGGGATGGATGTTCGTTATGTTTTCAAAAACGTGACGAAAGATTTCCAAATTAAGCTTCAATGATTTTACTGTTAAACAGGAGGGAAAGATATGGTTATTTATGTAGTTTATGGAGGAAGCGGCCTTTGTGAGATTGCTCATACCAGAGAGAAAGCCGAGGAGCTTATGGCAAAGCATATTGAAAAGTTTTATAAATGTGCTAGTTCTTATCCGTTTTTGATTACGGTTTTAACTCCTAATGAAAAACGTGAATTTTCAACTCCGATAGATTCAAAACAATTGAGGGAAAACCTTATTGGCTTTGGAACGGTAAAGGTTAAATTTGTGGAGGATGATCAAGTTACAAATTTTCATCTTCGTGATGTCTATCTTGATTTGGATTCAAAAGTTAAGGTTTTTCTGGAATGCAGTGATGGTGTGAGCTGAAGTTGTTTGTTGATGTCCTAAATTTTTTATATTGTTTTATATATAAAGAAAGGGTGGTTGGCTTGTTTAGTGTAGAAGCTTTGTTCAAAAAAGTTGAAAAGGCTAAAAGAGACTATGAGAACTATTTTGATGAAGACGAATTCGAAAGACGAAAGCTATTAACTGTGTGGAAAAATTCTTCATTTGCATTGGTTGGTCAGATACAACAAAGAACTTTTCAGGCAAGAGGAGCTTATTTTGTGTGTCCTCAGGGAAGTAAACCTCAAAATAAAGCTCTGTCTAAGTGGATTAATTTTTCTTTTCAGTTGGTTGATAGGGCAAAAACCTTGGATCAAGCTGATGAGGTTTGGTTAGAATCACCTATTGGAAGTGAACCAGAAAGGTTGGCTTTTCAAAAGCGAGTCAAGTTTTGTACAGTCCCCAACGATGCAAAAAGAGAATGGCAGGAATCAATCCCTGGAAGTCAAGAAAGTTATGAATTTCTATCTAGGTGGATAGATCTTTGTGATACGCTTGAAGATCTTGATGAAGCACTGGGGAAGACTCATGCTGGAAGTGTAGAAAGGAAAAAGGCAATGGTCAAGATGAATGGATTTAGAGTTCAACAAGTCGTTTGAGAGTTATCTTAGATACCGTAGGTTTTACACACATTTGTGTGCATATAAATCCTACGGTATTTTTTTTTGATAAAAAATTGAGATTATAGGATAGGGATGGTATAATTTCTCCGATTCTTAAAAATAAAATCAATGACCAACTTGGTTTGGTTTTTTTAGATAAATTTTTTTTGAACCAGCTCTTTGACAATATGAAATTGC
>CAZCYK010000057.1:0-4088 GCA_964502975.1 uncultured Gammaproteobacteria bacterium
CCACTTTTCCACACCACTATCCCATATCTTTTTACTATCTCCAAATAAATATTTTATAAGATACAAATTAGGTTCAAACCTCTCTCGGCTTCGCCGTATCTCCCCTTAAAAAAAGGGAGAAGTCAACATATACAAAATAATTAAATTTCGAAGTAATCATTTTTTAAGGGTATCCAACGTGCGACGCACACTTGGCCGACACTTAAAAAATTGGTTACGAGAAATTAAAGTTAATCAAATTGCTATAATCCTCTTATGGATATCCAAAAAATCTATTCTCAACTCATTTCTCAGTTTCCCGATATTGAAATTTATCAAAATCACCCTCTCGCCCCTTACACTACCGTCAAAATCGGCGGACCAGCCGATATCTTCATCCACACACAAAATTCAAAAGATTTTTTAGAAATATTAAAGGCTGTTTCTATACTAAATACTAAATACTTAATACCAAATACTATATTAGGAAACGGATCCAATATTTTAATCTCCGACACCGGTATTCGCAAAATTGTAATTAAAAATGGCTCAAACGAAATTGAAATATTACCCAATAATCAGGTCAAAGTTGCTTCTGGGGTTCAATTACCCCAACTAATAAATTTCTGTCTCGATCACCAATTATTGGGTCTTGAAGAATTTGCCTATATCCCCTCAAGCATTGGTGGAGCTGTCTTTGGAAACATTCATGGCTTTGACAAACATGACTTTAATCAATTTTTAGATTCTATCGAGGTTTTTGACCTAAATACTAATAAACTAATAAACTATTCAACTACTCAACTAAAATGGTCTTACGACTATTCTTCCCTCCAAGAACAACACAATCTAATAGTAATTTCAGCTATTATCAACCTCCAAAACGGTGATACCAAAGCCGCCAAACAAAAATATCAAGAAATTATTCAAAAAAAATTGCCTAGTCAACCAATGAAATCTCTTGGTTGTGTCTTCAAAAATCCACCCGAATCAGTATGTTTACCAATTTGGGGAGAAAAAAAAGGGGCTGGTTGGATAATTGACAATGAACTCAAACTCAAAGGCCATTCTATCGGTGATGCCCAAATCAGCCCTCTTCATGCCAATTTTATTATCAACAACGGTCAATCTACTGCCACCGACTATTTATCTCTTATCAATCTAGTCCAATCTCAAATGCAAACCAAATTCAATTTTCAGTTTGAGCTTGAGATTAAACTACTTGGGGAATTTTGATATTAAAAAGGGACCGATTTGTTGTTTGCGTAAAACACAACAGATATCGGTCCCCCATTTTTGTATCTAGATGTTCAATACCTTTCTTAACAAGAACTCTTGCCTTTTGACAACACGTGGCAAACCATTAAGGAAAGGATCAATCTTGCTCAAGGGGATGGCTCGCATAGGAAGACTCGTTTTTCTCATGATAACAGAAGGTACTGTTACTAACAGAACAACAGCATTTCTGTCATGGATACGACGAATTGTGCACATTTGGTCTTGATGAACGCAGTATATACCGCAATAGTAAGGTCCAAATCCAAGCCACTCCATTATTTCCCAAGTCATTAAATTCATGGCATGAGATTTAGTTGCCCCGTCACTGAAATTGAAGTATTTAGCCTCAAATTTCTTAGTCGGTAAGATCAAACCGTCCCGAGGTTTCTTGTAGGAAATCCATGAACCCATGTCATCTGTCATTGTGAGTAGCCACAACTCTGTCGCTTCACTCCTAGGAACATGAAGCTGCGGCTCCCACTCAAATATGTCCATATAACCGGGTTTTCGAGAAAAGACTTTACCTCTTGTAAACTCGTCCCAGTTCCAACGTGGTCCTCCAGTAATTCCTTCAAAAATGTTAACCTCCATACCAGTCTCCTTTCTTCTAATCCAGCACCTTTATATATCATCGAGAACCAAATTTTCTCGTTTTTTTTATTTATTGAACATCTAGTTGTCAAGGTTCCTTTTTGTTTCTAATAATTCCCATCGATATTGACAAGATTATCTATAAACGAAGACATTATACCAATAAATATCCCAAAAATCAATATTATAGGTAACTTACCAAACCTAAAATCATAAAAATTAAATTTTTTTAAATTAAAAAGGGCGACCATTGGTTTCTGTCTTGCACCACGTGCAGCAAACAGATTCCAGTCGCCCATTTTTTTCTCTTACAAACTGTTGCTTTTTGGTTATTAAGCATAAAAAGGTATTATTGCGCATATGTCAACGCTTTTTCTTCGCCAGTATGCACTTGATACAGCATATGGGTCGTCAAGATGTGGCCGATAGTACAATCCAATTGTCTCCACAATCCTATGTGATTTTAGCCAGGGATTTTCAGAATCATTATTTTTATTTAAACACTCCATCAAAGCATCTACAGTGTAAAACCCTCGCCGTAACTTACTGTCTACCTCCGACCAAAAATTACTAACCACCCACATCAAAAACAACATAAGACAATACGGCCATTCTTGGGGGAAAAACAACATCCGAACAAAGCTAAATGTAAATAAACACATCAACACACATAGTATATAAGTAATCATTTTCTCCACTCCTTTTTATTAGATTTTATTGAGTTCCCTGCTCTTGGCCGTCACTTGGATAAACAGTCTCCACTTTGTACCAATTCGGCAGCTTATAGCCACCAATCGGTATTATCCCTGCCATTTGCAACAACTGCCAAGCCTTAGCGTTTAGACTAACCTTATCCACTTCAACTTGACCCCACCGAATCCCTCTTTGATGGAGTTCTCTACTAATTTCTGTCATATCAGCTGAAGAAAATGGCTTTACTACATTTTTTAAAAATGCCACCGATGCCAGCAATACCATCCAATCGACATCTATGCGGCCAACTTTTTTCAAAAAAAATTTAATCTCCTCATTGAGAAACATCCACTTAAAAGAGTTTAGTTTGCTTACGATTGCAGGGTGAAGAAACAATCCCACCTTGTCGTCACTGTATTCATGACAATAAAAAGCCTTAATCTCATCCTTTTTAACGTTAAGGCTACTCAAATCATTTTCAAATACTTGTGACTGTGGGCTTTTTAACCAATTATAACCATACGGATTACTATTAGAATTAATATCCATAGCAAAAAAAGACAAAAGATAGTATAGACTCTGAGCTCGTAGGTGATTTGGTCTATTTTTTTTAAAATCCATGTATACATTAAAATTTGTACCGTAAAAATACCGATAAATGGTCAAAAACTGTTTTAGTTCCATAGAGACCTCCTTATTTATTTTGTTACCAAATCATCAGTACTGACTATTCTCCGGGTATATCAGCAATAGACCCCTTTCATTTTTTTTGGCCATAGGCCTTATCAAAAACTAAAGAATTAGTCTCTCATAAGGCCTGGCCAAAAATTGTTTGTAAGATTTTAAAGTACTGTTTACTCCTAAACCATTACTGTTTTTAGTAAGATATTTGTAAACGCCGCCAATTATAACAAAAATTAAAGCTAAAAATTAAACTAACCAGCTATTCATAACCCAAAAAAACTACCGTCCTGCCAATCTACTTCTTTCTTGACAGGGATTACCATGAAAACTAAAAAGAAGTGCTCTTGGAAAAGAAACAACTCTACCGTCTATCGTAAAATTTTCATACCCCCCCCTTTCACTGTCCCACCTTTTATAAAACTTTAATGAGGTTATTACTTTTTTTTCGTCATCAGAAAGATCATCCCTATAATCATGTATTACTAATACCGATAAAAGTTTGCCGTCTTTATCTGTTAAAAAAGGCTCTATTTTTGGCTTCCCACCTTGTAACGTCTTCCAATCACTATCAGTAGCCATTTTATCCAAAGGTATATTACCACCCGATAAACAATTTGGTAGAGTTATATTAATATCTTTAAAAATATCTCCTCTCTCTCCGTTACTAATCTCCATAGTTTAATTATATAACACTTTCCACAAAAACTTAGGCAAAACTAATTGCCTTTTTAGTCTTTTTGGTTCTTTTATAAGCGAATACAACCACTCCATCCCCATTTTCCGAACCCACCTCGGCGCTCTTTTTAAGTCTCCACTATAATAATCAAAACTCCTCCCCACCCCCATCACTAAACCGACCTCAA